>DMMK01000753.1 GCA_003453085.1 Verrucomicrobiales bacterium | reverse complement strand
CACCTCCCAGGTCGTCACCGCCTGCAAGGCCAAGCCTAACCAAAAGCAGCCCATTGATCTGGCCGCCATCATTCATGACACCGTCAAGTTTGCCGGTGCGGGATCCAATGCACAACTGCGGGTGCGGCTGGGCAGTGCCCTCCGCTGGCCGGTGGCAGACGGTGTGAAGATCAGCCAAGTGCTGCAAAACCTCATCCTCAATGGCATCCAGGCCATGCCCCAGGGCGGCTACATGGATGTGGATGCGGAAAATACGGACATCGGCATCGGCCAGGATGAGGTGCTGAAACCTGGCCCTTACGTGCGTGTCACCGTGCGTGACCGCGGCTGCGGCATTGCACCGGAAAACATTGAGCGCCTCTTCAAAGAGACCTTCACCACCAAACCGGATGGCAACGGCATCGGCCTCACCACCTGCAAGCTTTTCATCAAGGCGCACGAAGGTGACATCCGTGTGTCTTCGAGGCTCAATGTAGGCACCGAATTCTCCGTCTATCTCCCGGCCGTGCCTGCCATGACGGCCCATGCCGGAAGCAGCGAAAAAGACCATGCGCCAGTGCCCCTGAAAAAAGGCCGGGGCCGTGTGCTCATCGTGGATGACGAAGACGACCTTCGCAAAGTGGCCAACCTCATTCTGAAACGCTGCGGTTATGACGTTGTCGAGTGCGACAACGGCCAGGACGCAGTGAAGATCTACCACAGCCTCGCCCGCACCGGTACCCCTCCTGATGTCGTGCTTATGGACCTCACCCTGCGCGGCGGCATGAACGGCGGTGAAACGGCCGAAGAAATCCTGCGCTTTGATCCCGAGGCCCGTCTGGTCGTGACCAGTGGCAGCGTCAATGAAGACGTGCAGCTCACCTATTTGGAAAAAGGTTTCGTCGGTGTTCTGCCGAAGCCTTACGAGGCCGGTGAACTGACCCATATCGTGCATCGCGTGGTGACCATGATGAGCCGGGCTTAGGGCTTGTTTCAATCTAGGTTTCTGAGGGACAAAGCGCGGATGCCTAAAAGGCCAAAAGCCATGAAGGAAACATCTGTTTTATTTTAGTGCGTGGCCGCACGGCGCATCTTTTTGATCTTCTCAACGGGGCCCTTCGACTTCAACGGGTTATCACAATCCAGTCCCCGGGCTTTCGAAATAATTATGAGGATAAAGATTATTTGGTTTGTGGGCAGCTTCGCGATTGCAATGGCCATCGCGGCGGTCATTCGTTTCAAGATTTCCGAGCCCGAACCCTTACTTAATTTACAAACTACGGTAAAATCCAACCACTTCATTGCTAACGAAGAAGAACTTCAAAAGGCTATGAAGATGGCTAATGAGGGGGATCTCAAAAGTGCAAGTAAGGTCGCTACGTGGTATCACATGAGATCAAATCATGCGGAGGCAAATAGGTGGGAACAGCGCTGCGATGAAATAAGAATCAAACGTGGGTTGCCAACCAAAGCTGAGCTTTTCAAAGACGGATTGCCAGGGGTTCCCCGCAAGTAACCTTCTGAAATCTGACAGAAGAGAAAGTTCCCCTCACCTTCAGACAAGAAAAAGCCGCCCGTGATCTCAAGGATCAGCGGACGGCTTCAAACTCAGGGCCTCAAGGAGTCACCACGGAGATGGTAATCGATTGGCTGGCCACCGGGGAGGCAGTCACGGCGTTGCCGACCTCCACCCGATAGCTGCCGCTGTCGGACTCCTGAAGTCCGTTGATGAGGTAGTTTCCATCCACCGCATTCGAGATGGGCTCATTGTTCTTGTACCACTGGTAGGTGTAGGGGCCCGGTGCATTCGGCGTGGCGGTGAACTCGATGGACTGCCCCGCTTCCAGGACGGACGTGTTCGGATTGATGCTGATGCCGACGGCGGTGACCGGAGACTGCACGGACAGCAGCACAATGTTGCTCAGCACGCCTTCTGGCGTGGTCGCATTCGAAACGAGCACCGTGTAGCTGCCAGTATCTTCCGCTGTGACCGCGCTGATCGAGTAGCTGGCGAGGGTGGCCCCAGGAATATTGACCCCGCCTTTCTTCCACTGGAAGGAAAACGGTCCTGCCCCCTGGGTGCTGACAAGGAAGGTCACCGGCGTGCCCAGCGCCACGCCCTCAGCGGATGGATTGCGGGAAGCATTCACATTCGCCACGGCCGTGCTCACATCCAGAGGCACCGCATTGCTCAACACCCCTTCAGGAGTGATGGCATTTTTCACGCGCACTGTGTAAACGCCGATGTCCACCGCATTCACAAAGTCAATGACGTAGGTGGAGGCGGTGGCACCTTCGATGTTCTGGTCATTCTTCAGCCACTGATAGGTGTAGGGGCCGACGCTGCCGGAGATCGTGGGGACGCTGAAGGTGACATTGCCACCGATGTTGACGGACTCAGTCGTCGGAGTGCGCTGTGCGACCACGGCGCTGATCGGATTGGCCACCGTCAGCACATTGCCAGCACTTGTCACACCCGCAGGCGTGATCGCGCTGCTGACGCGCACGCTGTAGGTTCCTGCGGCTTCCGTCCCCACCGAATTAAGGGTGTAGGAAGCACCCGTGGCAGAGGCATCCAGAATATCCGAATCATTCTTCCGCCATTGATAGGTGAAAGGTCCCACCCCCTGGGAGGTGGCCGTGAACGTCACATTGTTTCCGACACCCACAGGGTTTTCGGAGGGGGTGCGAGTCACCGTCACACCGCTCACAGGATCATTCACATCCAGGACGGCCTTGTTACTGATCACGGTCGAGTAAGTGGTCCGGACCACCACATCATAATTGCCCTGGGCACCTTCGGTCACTGGGTTGATGACGTAGCTGGTGGTGGTGGCTCCGTTGATGTTCGCACCATTTTTACGCCACTGGTAAGTAATCGGAGTGCTGGTGGACGTCGAGGCCGCCACGGTCAAGGTGACACTCACTCCCGGATTCACCGTCTGGGAAAGAGGGTGCTGGGTGATGTTGATCGGCACCGGATTGAAGTTCACCCTGCCCGAAAGGATGGGCGAAGTTTTCACCGTCGTCGGTGGATCAGCCGAAGGCAGCTGCGCCAGAGTGAAGAACCCAAAGCCGCCGGCATCCGATTGAGCGAACCCGCTACCATCCGAGTAAGTGCGGGCAGGAATTTGCGGAATGATGATGCCGAAGTAACTAGCCGATCGCGGTGTCGGCAGCTCAGGATCTGTCAGCTTGAAGCTGCCGCTGAAGAGTCCCGTCGCCGCATTGGTGATGAGGCTGATGCCACCTGCATTAGCCACACCAGAAGGGATCACGGGCACGCTGCCGATGGACAGTGCAGCCACGCTGGGATTGGTTTCGGATTCCTCCACACCGCCTTCAGCAAAGATCAGGCTGGCATTGCGAGGGATGCGTGGCAGCCCCATGATCAGAGGCTGGGCATCCTGCGGCAAATAGTTGCGACCAAGTGCGTATAGGGCCACCGGGCCAAAACCTGCCTTGTAGCTACGCTCCGAGGCCAGGGCCTGGGCATCCCGAGTCCAGTTCATTTGGCCCTCGACTCGGAAGCGATTCGGCAACTGCTTTTCCGCATCGGTGATAGCCTGGATAAACTGCAGATAAGCCAGCCCCACAATGGAGCCCGTGTTTTTGTAAAGGGACTGGTAAACCAGGAACTGCTGTTGCCCACCCAGGAAAGAGCTGGCAGTCAGAGTGGTGCCATCGGCCAAACGTCCAGAGATTTTGGCGATGCCATTATTATCCAGCAAGGCAACGGCGTAACCAGTGCCTTGGGGCGTTTCGTCGTCCCCTTTGTCGTCATCGGTCAGATTAAAGGCCATGTGAAAGCGGCCGATGTAGGGTGAAGGACGGCTTTTGGAGAGGCTGTAAACATTCCGGTAAGCCGTGAAGCCCACGGCATCGTAGCCATCTGTAAGGGAGCCGGTGACATTTCCGCTGTCACTATAGCCGGAAGGAGCCAAGGCCGTGAGGCTCATTTGGAGAGGGGTATTGCCTTTGCGAATGACGGTGGCCTGGCCCGAGGTACGAAGGCTTCCGGGGTTCTGATCCATCTTGCCCGTGAAGCTGAAGATGTCCTTGCCCTGAGTCAGCTTGCCACTGATGAGCCCACCTTCGGTCACGGTCATATCAATACGGCCGCCTTTGTTGCCATTAAGCGCTGCGGAATTTCCGATTTGACCGATGAAGGCTCCAACCACCGCCTCAGGCAAAGGC
>DMMK01000752.1 GCA_003453085.1 Verrucomicrobiales bacterium | reverse complement strand
GCCCGGCTCTTCATGCTGCCACAAGGTCTTTCCAGTGACTTTATCAAAGGCATACAGCGTCGTTTTTTCCCCGGGACCGAAGTTTAAAAACACCCGGTTTCCCACGATCACCGGCGATGTCCCATTGCCCCAAATGTGATGCTGCTTGCCCAGGTCCGTTCGCTTCCACAGTTCCTTGCCCTTGAGGTCATAACAAAAGACACCGGCGGAGGCAAAAAAGACGATAACACGTTCCCCATCCGTTGCGGGAGATGCTGCACAGTAAGGGTTCGTCCCATGTGTCAGCTCCGGCTCACGATAGATCGTCCCTGCCTCCCACAGTTGTTTGCCCGTTTTTCGATCTACGCACAGCAACAGCCGCTGGCCGGTCTTCTCGATGGCCTGGGTGATGAACACCTGATCTTTCCACACGACCGGTGTGGAATTGCCGCGATCTGGCAAAGCGATCTTCCAGCGCACATTTTGCTCAGGTCCCCAGGCCTTAGGCAGCCCGCTTTCCACAGTGGTTCCATCCCCCTGCACACCACGCCACATGGGCCAATTTTCAGCGTGCAGACCTGCGACCAGCCAGAATGATCCCAAAACGACCGAAGCGAAAAGTTTCATGAACACCCATCGTCCACAGAAGCTCCATTCTTGCAAGATGCCCTGAAGATACAAACTCCTCAGTCCTCATCACCATGTCTCGCCATCAACAGAGGCAAAATCTCTGCCTGCCGACTGATGACCATCAAATGATCCCCACCCACAATCGTGTGATGCACCCGCTGCCGATGAATGGGAAACACCGGATCGCGATCGCCATGGATGCTCACCACATCCTCATGTCCCTCCAGCCCTGACCAGTCCGCCGCACACGAGCAGGCCCAGCGGAGGCCCCAAGGCACAAACGGCCCTAAAAAGGCAAGCCGACTCAGTAGCGGATGCAGGTGCTGCCGCTGCGTGCAGGAAGAAATGAGCGTGAGCTTCGCAATGTGCACCTGCTTGGAAATCTCGCAGGCCAACATGCCGCCCAAAGACACCCCGACCAAACTATCTCCAGGCTGGATCCCCTGCCGCCGAATCAAAAATGCCGCATACTCATCAAAACTGCAGCCAGACATCGGGGGCAGGGATAATCCAGCGTGTGAACGGGAAAGGGAAAGGTGTAGCCCGAATACAGCGCGGAGGTAGCACCCAGTCCAGGCAGAAAGTGCAACGACATTCATCAGCCTACCCCCAAAACAAAACCCCTGCCAGCCTCGCGGCCAGACAGGGGTCTTGTGATTGTTAGCAGATTAAGCCTGCATCAGATCAGACTCTTCGTCCTGTTCGACGACGGGAGACTTCTCAGTCTCGACGATGTCGAAGTTACGGTGGCTGATGAAACCGGTACCTGCAGGGATCAGGTGACCCATGATGACGTTTTCCTTGAAGCCACGCAGGTAATCGGACTTCGCCAAGGTGGAGGCTTCCGTGAGCACGCGGGTGGTGTCCTGGAAGGAAGCGGCCGAGATGAAGGACTCCGTTTCAAGAGAAGCTTTGGTGATTCCGAGAAGAACTGGCTCAGCCTCGGCTGTCTTACCACCCTCTTCGGAAACACGCTCGTTCTCTCTTTCGAACTCGGTGCGGTCCACCTGATCACCCCAGAGGAACTCGGTGTCACCCGTGTCCGTGATCTTCACCTTGCGCAGCATCTGGCGGATGATGATTTCGACGTGCTTGTCGTTAATTTCCACGCCCTGGGCGCGGTAAACTTCCTGCACTTCGTTGACAAGGTGTTCGCGGAGCGCCTGAGGCCCAAGAATCTCAAGGATTTCATGCGGCACCACGGGTCCGTCGGTGAGCTGGTCACCCTTGGTCACAACGTCGCCGTTGAAGACCAAGATGTGCTTGCTACGAGGGATGAGGTGCTCTTCCTGCTGGCCAGACTTCTGGTCAGTCACGATCACGCGGCGCTTGCCACGGACCAGACCACCGATTTCCACGACACCGTCGATACGAGCGATTTCGCAAGCATCCTTCGGTTTACGGGCTTCGAAGAGTTCCGCCACACGTGGGAGACCACCCGTGATGTCCTTCGTCTTGCTCGCCTTACGTGGCGTCTTAGCCAGGGTCGTACCGGCTTCCACCTTCTCACCGTTTTTCACGTTGATGTGAGCGCCGGCAGGAATGGTGTAGCTGGCGAGGACTTCGTGCGTCTTCGCATTGGTCACCACCACCTGCGGGTGGAGGTCTTCCTTATGCTCGATGACGACGGTTTCTTCGTTGCCTGTGGATTCGTTCTTCTCTTTCGTGAAGGTAATCCCGGCGATCATGTCGCGGAATTCGATCTTGCCCGACTTCTCGGTGATGATCGGCATGTTGTAAGGATCCCATGTGGCGATCTGCTCGCCCTTCTTCACCACGGAGCCGTCCGGCTTCGCGATGATGGCACCCAGCACCAGCTTGTGGCTTTCCAGTTCGCGGCCGTCTTCGTCCACGATGGCCAGCACACCGTTCTTGGTCAGGGCGATCCACTGACCTTCTGGAGTCTGCACCATACGCATGTCGGCCAGCTTCACGATACCGCTGTTCTTCACGTTAATGAAGGGCTGCTTGAAGGCACCCACGGCCACACCACCGACGTGGAACGTACGCATCGTCAACTGCGTTCCAGGCTCACCGATGGACTGGGCGGCGACAATGCCGACCGCTTCGCCGATTTTCACCAGGCGGCTCGTTGCCAAGCTGAGGCCGTAGCACATCGCACAGCAACCACGCTTGCTTTCGCAAGTGAGTACGGAGCGGATCTTCAGCTTCTCCACACCGATTTTCGTCAGGTGGGCAGCTTCATTTTCCAGCACCAGTTGGTTGGCGGAAATGATGGTATCCTTGGTGACCGGGTCGTGGATGGTTTCGCAGCTTGTGCGGCCATAAACGCGGGTCTTGAGGTCCACCACTTCTTCGTCACCCTGATAGATGGAGGCAAGGGTAATGCCATTCACAGTGCCGCAGTCGTCTTCGGTGACGATCACGTCCTGAGAAACATCCACCAGCTTACGGGTCATGTACCCGGAGTCAGCCGTCTTCAGAGCCGTATCCGCCAGCCCCTTACGGGCACCGTGGGTGGAGATGAAGTATTCGAGCACGCTCAGACCTTCGCGGAAGTTCGAGGTAATCGGACGTTCGATGATCTCACCGGAAGGCTTGGCCATCAGGCCGCGCATCCCGCCGAGCTGCTTGATCTGCGTGCGGTTACCACGGGCACCGGACGTCACCATCACGTAAAGTGGGTTGTGGTGCTTCTTGCCTTCGTTGTATTCCAGCGTGCGGAACACTTCGTCAGCCGTCTGGTCACCTGCCTGGGTCCAAACGTCAATGATCTTCTGGGAGCGCTCACCCTGAGTGATGAGACCACGACGGTGAAGCTTCTCGACGTCTTCGACTTCCTTGTAGGCTTTTTCCAGAGCCAACTTCTTGGCTTCAGGAATAACCATGTCTGTGATACCGATGGAACAACCGGAGCGTGTCGCTTCGCGGAAGCCCAGGGACTTCAGACGGTCGAGGCATGCCACGGTTTCTTTCTGGCCGACGGTCTGGAAACAGCGCCAGATGATGTCCGAGATCTGCTTCTTACCAACGGTGTTGTTGATGAAACCGAGCTTCTCAGGCCAGATTTCATTGAAGCGCACACGGCCAGCCGTGGTCTCGATGAAGGTCTTGGTCGGATCGCCAAATGCGCGCTTAGGCTGCTGGTAGTCAGGGTTACGATAACGCACCTTGTCATTGACGCTCAGCGCGCCTTCAGTCAGGGCGAATTCGACTTCCGAAGGATCGTTGAAGATCGGCAGGCGCTCAGGCCCTTCGACTTTCTTGTTCTTGTCCGGGAACTCACGAAGATACGTCAAGAAATAGCAACCCAGAGGAATGTCCTGGGAAGGCGTCATGATCGGCTTACCGCTGGCAGGGCTGAACAAGTTGTTCGGCGCCAGCATCAGCAGGCGGGCCTCAAGCTGGGCCTCAATGGAAAGCGGCACGTGAACAGCCATCTGGTCACCATCGAAGTCAGCGTTGTAAGCACCGCAAACCAGGGGATGGACGCGGATGGCTTCACCTTCGATCAGCTTCGGCTCGAAAGCCTGGATGGACAGACGGTGGAGGGTAGGCGCACGGTTCAGGAGAACTGGGTGTCCCTTGGTGACTTCGTCGAGGATGTCCCACACTTCAGGCGTGCGGCGTTCGATCATCTTCTTCGCTGAGCGCACGGTGTGCACCAAGCCCATCTCTTTCAGACGGCGGATGATGAAAGGCTCGAACAGGACGAGGGCCATCTTCTTCGGAAGACCGCACTGGTTCAGAGTGAGGTCAGGGCCGATGACGATAACGGAACGACCGGAGTAGTCCACGCGCTTGCCGAGCAAGTTCTGACGGAAACGACCGGACTTGCCCTTGAGCATGTCGGAAAGGGACTTCAGCGGACGGTTACCTGCACCTGTGACCGGGCGGCCATGGCGACCGTTGTCAAAGAGGGCGTCCACAGCTTCCTGAAGCATGCGCTTCTCGTTACGGATGATGACATCCGGCGTGCGGAGCTGAAGAAGGTTCTTCAGACGGTTGTTACGGTTGATGACACGACGGTAGAGGTCGTTCAAATCCGAGGTCGCAAAGCGGCCACCTTCCAGCGGCACCAGCGGACGAAGGTCCGGCGGGATGACTGGAAGCACTTCCATGATCATCGCCTCAGGGCGGCTGTGCGATTCTGCAAAGCCCTGGCAGAGCTTCAGGCGCTTCGCCAGCTTCTTGCGGATCTGCTTGGAGCGCGTCTTGGTCATCGCGTCCTCAAGGTCCTTGATGGCATCGGTCAGATTGATCTGGCTGAAGATGTCGCGGATGGCCTCAGCACCCATGCCCACGCGGAAGGCGTCGGCACCGTACTGCTCTTCGGCTTCACGGAGATCCACTTCGGTGAGAAGCTGACCACGCAGCAGTGGGGTGCTGCCTTGATCTACCACCATGTAGTCTTCATAATAGATCACGCGCTCCAGGCTGCGGGCGGTCATGTCCAGCATGAGGCCGATGCGGGAAGGCATGCACTTGTAGAACCAGATGTGAGTCACCGGCACGGCGAGCTCAATGTGGCCCATGCGCTCACGACGCACGCGGGACAGCGTCACTTCGACGCCGCAGCGGTCGCAGATCACGCCTTTGTGTTTGATACGCTTGTATTTGCCGCAGGCACACTCCCAGTCACGGGTAGGCCCGAAGATACGCTCGCAGAAAAGGCCGCCCTTTTCAGGTTTGAACGTACGATAGTTAATGGTCTCAGGGTTTTTCACTTCCCCGTGGCTCCAGGACCGGATCCGGTCTGGAGAGGCGATGCAGATTGACACGGAGTCAAACTCTTCACCGGTGGGCTTTTCCCCGAAAATTTCTTTCAAGCTCGCGTCAGCATTCATAGTCGTTTTTTGATGCGTTAAGGGTTTTTGGCTTGGTTCAGGGTTAATTAGGCACCTGCCGTGAAGCGTTCGATGGCTTCCACATCCGCATCCAGAGTGGCGCGCTTGTGGACTCGCACATCGAGACCCAGAGATTGCATTTCTTTGATCAGCACGTTGAAGGATTCAGGAGTGCCTGCTTCCAGGGCGTTGTCACCCTTGACGATCTGTTCGTAGATGCGGGTACGACCCTGGACATCGTCAGACTTCACCGTCAGGAGTTCCTGGAGCGTGTAGGCGGCGCCGTAGGCCTCAAGGGCCCAGACTTCCATTTCCCCGAAACGCTGGCCACCATACTGGGCTTTACCACCCAGAGGCTGCTGCGTCACCAGCGAGTATGGGCCCACCGCACGGGCGTGGATCTTGTCAGCGACAAGGTGTCCCAGCTTCAGCATGTAGATGTAACCCACCACGACGTCGAGATTGAAGGACTCACCTGTGCGGCCGTCATAGAGCTTGGATTTGCCATTGAGGCCCATCCACTCATAACCTTCCACCTTCTTGGCGTCCTTGATGTATTCCATGATCTTGGATTCAGGGATACCATCGAACACCGGAGTGGCGATTTTCATGCCCAAAGCCTTGGCGGCGAGACCCAAGTGGGTTTCAAGAACCTGACCGACGTTCATACGAGATGGCACGCCCAGAGGGTTCAGCACGATGTCCACAGGCGTTCCGTTTTCCAGGAACGGCATGTCTTCTTCAGGGACGATGGTCGCCACCACCCCTTTGTTACCGTGACGGCCGGCCATCTTGTCACCGACGGAAAGCTTACGCTTGCTGGCGACGAACACGCGGACCTGCTTGACGACGCCGTCGGCGGCTCCGTCTTCGCTGGTTTCGATGCGGTCCAGGTTGCGCTCACGCTCCATGTCGGCATCGGCGAACTTCTGTTCGAAGGTCTGGATGATGTCGAAGATCTTGTTGCGGATCGGGCTTGGGTCGATTTCAACCGAGTCGTAGCTTTCAGCCAGCTTACGAAGCAGGGTCTTGGTGATCTTCTTGTTCGCGCCGAGGATGATTTCACCCGTCTGGCCGTTCACCACGTCGAGAGGGATCTTCTCATTGAGAAGGATGTCGCTGAGCTTCTCGGTGAGCTGCTCGGTGAGGTCCTCCTTCTTCGCACGATAGTCTTCTTCGATCTGCTTGATCTGCTTCTTGGCTTCGGCCGGGGAGAGCTTCTCCTTGTCGGTGCCATTGACACCACCACGCTGGGCCAGCTTCACATCCATCACGATGCCGGCGCAACCGGAAGGCACACGCAGGGAGGTGTCCTTCACGTCAGCGGCCTTCTCACCGAAGATGGCGCGCAGGAGGCGCTCTTCAGGGGCGAGTTCGGTCTCGGACTTCGGAGTGATCTTGCCGACAAGGATGTCGCCAGGCTTCACTTCCGCACCGATGCGGACAACGCCGTCCTGATCGAGGTTCTTCAGGGCTTCGTCACCGACGTTTGGAATGTCACGGGTGATTTCTTCAGGCCCCAGCTTCGTATCACGAGCGATGACGTCAAAGTCTTCGATGTGAATGGAAGTATAAATGTCTTCTTTCGAAACGCGGCGGCTGATGACGATGGCATCTTCGAAGTTGTAACCGTTCCAAGGCATGAACGCG
>DMMK01000098.1 GCA_003453085.1 Verrucomicrobiales bacterium | reverse complement strand
CCGATACAGGTCGCTGATCCACTCCTTCTGCGCCGCAGGCTCCATGTCTGGGATCTCGTCCTCAGCCGTCGTCTCTGCCACTTCCTCCGCCTGTTGGAATGGCAGGATCACCGACATCGAAGTGCCTTTCCCGCGCTCGCTCTGCACCGCCACGCTGCCGCCGTGCGCCTCAGCTATTTCCTTCACCAGCGACAGGCCGATGCCCATGCCCTGGAACTTGCGCTGGGAGGAAGTGTCCGCCTGCCAGAAGCGGTTGAAAATATTTGGCACATCGGCCGAGGCGATGCCCACCCCGGAGTCCTTCACCTCCAGCCGGAACCACGAGCCCGCCCGCGTGGCGTTCAGTTGCACCGTGCCGCCTGCCGGGGTGAACTTCAGCGCGTTGAAAAGCAGGTTCAGGCAGATGCGCTCCAGCTTCTCCGCATCGGCCATCACCCGGCCCATGCCGCCTTCGCACTCCACCTGGAGATTGATGCGCTTGTCCTTGGCCACTCCCGCCACCGCCTTGCCCAGCCCTCGCACGAATTCCTCCAGTGCCACCGGGGCGCTGCGGATCTGGATCGTGCCAGACTCCAGCCGCACCAGGTCCAGCAGGTCATTGATCAGCTTCAGCAGTCGCATCGCATTGCTCTGCATCGTCGCCAGCAGGTCAGACTTTTGCTCCTCGCTCAGGTGGTTCCGCTGGTTGATCAGCGACTCAATGGGCGCGATGAGCAGCGTCAGCGGTGTGCGCAGCTCATGGCTCACGTTGGCAAAGAAGCGGCTCTTCGCATCATCCAGCTCGCGCAGCTTCGTGTTGCTCTCCTCCAGCATCGCATTGGCATCCAGCAGCTCCGTACTCTTCTCATTCAGGCGGCGGCGCAGGATGAATTCATTGAAACGGATCCCCGTGTACAGCCAGGTGCCCACCACCACCATCACCGCCGTCAGCGTCAGGAAAAAGAAGTTGTTGTACAGGATCTTCTCGTGCCCGGCCAGGTTGTTGTTCACACAGGCCACCCCGTAGGAAATCAGCGTCAGGCTCACCACGATGATGCTGTCCCAGGTCGTCCACCGCATCATCAGCGCGGCCCCCACCATGATCAGGTTCATCCCCGCGTAGTAGGGAGACTCCGCCCCACCCACCTCATTGATCATCCAGGCGATGGAAAAGATAGGCGGCATCGCCACCAGCAACCCCAACAGCCGCACCGACTTGACCGTCTGGGCAAAGCCCAGCACCACCCACAGCCCCAACAAGCACACGCTGCTGAACAGACGTGCAGGCAGGAACTGCACCATGTGCTCAAAATCATAGGCCAGCAGGTCCAAGCTGGCCCCGGACGGCATGAAAATGGCCGTCAGCACACAGCAGAGGCGGAAATTCCGCCTCCGGATCTGCACCTCATCTGCCTCAAAGGCCTCCCAGAGCTGCGTCTGGTCGATGGAGGTCTTTTCAGGCATTCTTAGGCTTGCGTACCTCCATGAAGATGTTCACTCCCGTCTCATCCTCGCGAATGACTGTCGCACCTGCCGGCGCACGGGTGGGTGCCAGAGCCAGGAACTGCTCATCATTGCGATAGACCAGGTGCCAGTCCATCACACACTCCATCCAGTAGCGCGAGGGATTTCGCGAATGCACGTTCGTGGCGATCAGCAGCCCGCCCGGAGCCACCATGTCATAAAAGATCTCCAGCAGGCGGCGGCACACACGGTCCGAAAGGTAGTCGAAAAGTCCCGCACAATAGACCACATCATATCCGGCGGCACCGCCCTGCGGCCTCCCGGCCTCTTTCATCATTTGGTGCACGGATTTCTTCACAAATTGTAGCGCCATCCGCCGGTCATACTGCTGGCACATGTGCTGCAGCGTGCCCTGCGTGTGCTCCAGCGTCTCATCATTAAAGTCCACCAGGGTAAAGTCCGCCTCATGGCTCAGCTCATCTGTTGAGATGAAGCGCTGCACCTCCTGTGCCGGGCCGCAGCCCAGGTTAAAGAAACGCGCCTTTCTCCCCTCCGGCAGCACTCGCTCCGTCTCGTCATGCAGTTGCTTCGTCAGGTAGGTGATGCGGTTCCGGTGTGCCACCACCGTGGGGGATTCCAGAAAGACGCGGTTGATCAGCTTCGCAAAGACCGAACTGCCTTCATAGGGAGAGCGCAGCATCATGCTCACCATTTCATAATCCCCCGCATAGCCCAGCGGCTTTTGATAGGTGCGGTAAGTGAAGGGGGAGCACAGCACGATGGGGTGCAACTGCCGCTTGATGTAGCCACGGTGCACCGGCAGCAGCTCCTGCGGCACCTCCGCCGCGGCTTCCTCAAACTTTAAAAACAGCGGCCACAGCGCCGGCAGCACCAGCTTTTCCACTTCCTGGATGGCATACAGCTCGGACTCCAGGCGGTCTCCGGTCGGCAGGGAGCGCACACACAGCTCCACCTGCTCCAGCCACCGCCTCAGGTCCGTCAGCACCGTCAGGATGTCGATGACCACGATCTTGAAATTCGGGCTCACCTGGAAAATCCGGCTCGTGTCCCGCAGCAGGGTCGCCAGCTCTTCCCCCAGGCCCAGCCGCTGCTGCAGCGGGGCAAAGATGTCCGGGTCCATCCACCCCTCCTCCTCCAGCGAGGCCTCCAGGATGAGCATGATGCCCGTGTTCACCAGATTCGTCACCACCGCGCGGCCGGAATACAGCATCCGGTCATTCACCGTCACCCGGAAGTCCATCAGCACTTCCGAGAGCTGCAAAATGCTGTAGGGGTTGTAAACTTCGAACACCGCCAGGTGCCGGGTCAGCCGATGTACCGTCCCCCGCACCTCCGCCCCCTGGCTGTTCCGGCATACGATGATGCTGAGGTTTTCAGCGTTCAGCCCAGGCGAGCCAGGAATCAAGTCTGCGGAGTCTGAGGGCATCTTTCAGAAGAATTCAGAAGAAGAAGGAAATTTGACTCGGAGATCAAAAATACCCCAGAGCACAGCCCCTGTTTGCAGACAACCTTCACAGCGGTCAACAAGATAATTTCAGATCTGAAATACAGTATATAGAACCTTAATTTATCGGCTTACTACACTTTGTAAACACATGTGATTCAGACGGGCTGTCCGCCAAATCGGAGGTCGCGAAAAATCGTCTGACTGACATTTCAAGATTTTTCATATGTCCAGCCTATCGAAAATCATCAAAAATTCGAAAAAACACTCATTTTACCCCACGTCATTTCC
>DMMK01000357.1 GCA_003453085.1 Verrucomicrobiales bacterium | reverse complement strand
GCCACCTCTCACTTTCGAGGACCTCACCGCACCGCCTTTCCTTCCCTACCGCAGCGTCTGGGAATTCGTGGCCGAGCGCTATCACTGCTCAGAATCTTTTTTGCGCCGTATCAATTCGGGACTGAAGACACCGGTGCAACCTGGGGCCCTCTTTTTTGTGCCAAACGTGATGCCCTTTGAGATCGAAAAAGCGCTCAAGGAACCCCTGCAACCCACAGCCGATGCGGCGACTCCGGTCACTGCCACCATCATCAGCAATTCCCGCCTGGAAATCCGCCGCAGCGGCAAGCTCATCGCCAATCTCCCCGTCTCCGTCGCCCGGCCCGGTCTGCGAGGCAAAGGCACCTGGAAAATCCTCGAAGCCATCGCCCGCCCACGTCTTGTGACATCAGGCGATCCCGCCGCCCCGGCCAATCCGCCCCTGGTCCTGCCACCGGGCCCCAACAATCCCGTGGGCCCCATCTGGATCCATCTGGCGAAAGGCAGCGAGACCACGCCCCTGCCCTATGGGCTGCACGGCACCAGCATTCCCGGTTACATGAACAGGCAGGAAAGCGTGGGCGGCTTTCGCATGACGAATTGGGACATCGCCCGTGCCGTGCGCCTGCTGCCTGTGGGCACACCGCTGACGTGGGAGTGAGGACCTGGCAGCGGAGGCTCACATCGTGCCTCCGCTCTTGTGCCGGACAAAAGTCCGTTGTTACGTACCACCGTCGGTGTGCGTTTACTTCGTCTGTCTCCCTGCCATGAAGCGTCTTCTTGTTCCCCTTTTTATCCTCAGCAGCCTGCCTGCCATCGCGGATGTCACCCTTCCAGCCCTCTTCACCGATGGTCTCGTGTTACAACAGGGCAAGCCGGTGGCCGTTTGGGGCAAAGCGGATGCGGATGAAAATGTGACGGTCAGCTTCGCCGGCCAGACCAAGGTGACTCAGGCCGATCTGGACGGCCAATGGCGCGTCACGCTGGATTCCCTCCTAGCCAACGCCACCCCGACGGAACTGACCGTCAAAGGCAAAAATGTGGTCACCTTGAAGAACATTTTGGTAGGCGAGGTGTGGATCTGCTCCGGCCAGTCCAACATGCAGTGGACAGTTTCCCAGTCTGCCAATGCAGAGCAGGAAATCGCCGCAGCGAACTTCCCCCAGATCCGCATGTTCAATGTGGAACGTGCCACCGCCATGGAGCCCGCCACGGATGTGAAGGGTTCCTGGAAAGAGGCCAGCCCAGCCCATGCCGGGCAGTTTTCCGCCGTGGCTTACTTCTTCGGTCGTCATCTTCACCAGGTGCTCAAAGTGCCCGTGGGGCTGGTCAACACCTCCTGGGGTGGCACGCGCATCGAGGCCTGGACCAGCCGTGAATCCTTGGAGGAACGCCCCTGTGCCGCCCAGCTCCTCAGCGACTGGAACGGCATCCGCCAGACCTATGACGCCACCGCAGAAGCCAAAAAGTTCGAAGAAGCCAAGCTGGTGTGGAAGGAAAAGGTGAAGGTCATCCAGGCGGAAAATGCCAAGCTGCCAGACTCCCAGAAAAAAGATCTTCCGGCAGCCCCACGGCCTTCGGATGATCCCGCCAAAACGCCGCACTACCCCGCCACTCTTTTTAATGCCATGGTGGCCCCGCTGATCCCCTACACCCTCCAGGGTGCCATTTGGTATCAAGGCGAGTCTAACCAAAAGCGCGCCTTTCAGTATCAGGAACTTTTGCCCAACATGATCAATGACTGGCGGACCCGTTGGAACGATGAATTTAGCTTTTACATCGTCCAACTCGCCAGCTTCGGGAACAGCCAGCCAGTCAGCCCCGATGCAGGTGTGGCCGATACCTGGGCCGAGTTGCAGGAAGCCCAATATCTGACCGCCCTCACCCTGCCCAAAACAGGCCTCGCCGTGACCAACGACATCGGTGAGGAAAAGGACATTCACCCAAAAAACAAACAGGAGGTGGGTCGCCGCCTTGCCCTCTGGGCCCTGGCGAAGGACTATGGAAAAACCAGCACCGTCCCCAGCGGTCCCCTTTACAAAAACAGCGTCATCGAAGGCAGCCAGGTACGCCTCCAGTTCGACTACACCGGAGGAGGTCTCAAGGCACGGGATGGTGCTGCGTTGAAGCATTTTCAAATCTCTGGAGCCGATCAGAAATGGGTGTGGGCCGAGGCCAAAATCGAAGGCAATGAAGTCATCGTCTCCAGCCCCCAAGTGCCTGCACCCGTGGGTATCCGCTACGCCTGGGCCGCCTGGCCAGCGGGGGCGAATCTGATCAATGCCGAAGGCCTGCCCGCCAGCCCCTTCCGTACGGATGAATTCATCCTCAGCACCATGGGCGTGACGTCACCGTTTCAGGACGTGATGAAGCCCGGACGTTAGGTGGGGTGGCAAAGGTGGGGCGACGGGCCGAATCGGCGTGGATTCCCCGTTGCCCACGCGCGTATGCTTTTCAAAGTAGCGCCCCACCCCATGCCAACGCCCCCTTTTCACTATCAGGAACTCTTTGAACTCGGTCAGGACGATACGGAATACCGGCTGCTGACCAAGGACCATGTCAGCGTCCAGACCTTTGCGGGCAAAGAAGTCCTCTGCGTGGATCCGCAGGCGCTGACGCTGCTGGCCAACCAGGCGTTTCATGACATCAATTTCTTCCTCCGGCCCAAGCACCTGAAGCAGGTGGCGGCTATCCTGGATGATCCGGAAGCCAGCGAGAACGACCGCATGGTGGCGCTGACGCTGCTGAAAAATGCCGATGTCTCTTCCGCCGGCCTGCTGCCATTCTGCCAGGACACCGGCACCGCCATCATCATGGG
>DMMK01000149.1 GCA_003453085.1 Verrucomicrobiales bacterium | reverse complement strand
GTCTTCAATGATGCCAATGAAACCGTGGGGAGGGATGGCAAAACGGTCGCGGATCACCTTGCCACCCGCAGCGGCGATGCGTGATAGCACGCCGTCGAGGTCGCCCTCGACATTGAGGTAAACCATGGAGCCACCAGGGCCGGGATTGCAGCCTTCCATTTTGGTCAGGGCACCGCCGATGCCCTGCGTGTTGTCATAGGGGAAGATGGCCATTTCGCAGCAGTCCATGCCGGCGTCTTGGAGCTTGGTGTTCAGGATGGTTTCGTAAAAAGCGCGGGCGCGGCTAAGGTCGGCGACGAAGATTTCGAACCAGTTGATGGCGTTGTTTTTCATGATGTGTGTGGGATTGGAGTTCACGCCTGCTGTTTTTGCAGGACACACGCATGAAAGCAGGGGCTACTGACAACCCTATGTCAGCAGTGATTTCGAAGGGGCAAAAAAACTTCAGGCATGCAAGGCCGCCATCTTCAGCGCCGCCTCGCGCATCTGCTGCCGCATCGCGGGCGGATGCTCCACCACGGCCTCTGGGCCGAGGCTCATGAGCCAGCCGAGCAGCCATTCCTTAGACCAAGCCAGGAGCTCGATCCGCGTCCGCCCATCGGGCTGCACCTGTTCTGGGGCACACGTGCAGGGCATCTCACGCCGCACCCGGTCCATGATGGCGGGGCTAAAGAGCACGGTGGTCGGTATGATCTCATGCTCGTCCAGAGTGTTAGCAAGAAAGGTCTTCACAGAGAAGCCCTCATGCCCCTGGAAGCCTTCGGTCAGCACTTCCCAGCGCACCATTCGGTCTAGCCGAAAATCGCGAAAATCACTTCGCAGACGGCAGTAGGCGATCAAGTGCCACTCCCGCGCATAAAACATCATGCCCAGCGGCTCCACCGTGCGGCTGGTGATCTCGCCTCGCCCTCCGGCATTGTAGCCCAGGCTCACACAGCGGCGATGGATCACCGCCTGCTGCAGCGGCATGATGGAACGCTGTTCATCATCCTTGCGAGGCGAGGAGATCCAAACGCCCACCGCATTCTTGAGGCGATTCAGTTGATCTTGACGTTCCTTGGGCAGGACGGCCCGTATCTTGAGCAAGGCGGAACGCAGGGAGCCACGCAGTGAATCATCCGCCACCTGCTCCGTCACCTCGCCGCTCATGAAGAGGGCGCTGGCCTCGTGCTCCGTGAACATCACGGGTGGCATGTGATAACCACGCATGAGACTGTACCCCACCCCCGCCTCTGCCACGATGGGTACCCCTGCCTCACCCAGTGCCGCGAGATCCCGGTACACCGTACGCACGCTCATTTCGTAGTGTTCGGCAATCTGCTCCGCCGTGATCACACGGTGGCTTTGCAGCAGCAGGATCATGCCCGTGAGGCGGTCAATGCGATTCATGAAGTGGGGAGACGAGCCCTGAAACTGGCCGCAGATTTTTCATCGCACAAGGGGCGAATAGAACACTGCAATTCTCTGGCCCGTTGGACAAGGTGTCTGGTTTGCCCTCAATCGTTCTTGGCAAGAGCCCCCGTTTTGGCTCAGTATTTATTTGCCATGCCTGCCAAGACTGACCTCAACCGCCGCCACTTTTTTCAAACTGCTTTGGGAGGTGTTCTTGCGGCTCCCGCACTGGCCCAGGCTGCTACGGTAGGAGCGCAGGGGGACCCTTCACTCTTTGCGGAGCCGGGGCATGATCTGGCCTGTGTACAGGATGCAGATGTCATCGTCTGCGGAGCCGGCCCAGCGGGCGTGGCGGCTGCCATCACGGCGGCGCGTGCGGGTGCAAAGGTGCGTTTGTTTGAGGTGCATGGTTGCCTGGGCGGTGTGTGGACCGCCGGGTTGCTGACCTGGATCTTTGACTTTGATAAACCAGGCCTCACTCGCGAGATCATCGCCAAGCTGGATGAGCGTGGTGCCCGACGCGGCAGCGACAACGGCCGCTTTGTTTATGAGCCTGATGAAATGAAGCTGTTGCTGGAGGATCTCTGTGTGGAGGCCGGGGTGAAATTCCGCCTGCAAACACGCGCCGTGGCCGCCTACAAAGAGGGCAAGCGCCTCACCACCGTCATCACGGAATCTCCCTCGGGTCGTGAGGCCTGGCGTGCTCCTGTGTTCATTGATACGACGGGCGATGGTGTGCTCGGTGCCCTGGCCGGATGCTCCTGGGATCTGGGGGACATGGGGCAGGACAAATCCAGCCAGTGCCTGTGCCAGCCGCTCACCATGAATGCCCTGGCCGTGGTGAAGGACGTCACGCAGATGCAGAAGTACATCTCTTTTTATGAAGGTGACCTGAAATGGCATGTGGAGGCCACCAAAAACTTCAAGGCCGACATTCAAAAGGCAGGCATTGATCCCTCCTATGGCATGCCCACTATTTTCCATGTGCGGGACAATGTGGTGCTCATCATGGCTAACCATGAGTATGGCATCCGGCCAGATGATGCCGATGCCCTCACGGCCGCTACCGTTCGTGCGCGCAAAGAGATCTTTGCCATCACCCGTGCCCTGCGGAAGCTGGGTGGTGTGTGGGACGGTTTCCAGGTCATCGCCACGGCGGAGCAGATCGGCGTGCGGGATGGCAAGCGAATCCATGGCCGCTACACCGTGGTTAAGGACGATCTCGTCAATGGAGCCCGCCATGAAGACGGAGTCGCCCGGGTAACCTTCGGTGTGGACATCCACGCGAAGTCAAAGAAGGACAATGACCAGCTCACCATTGAGCGCGGTGGCGTGAAGAAATTCACCCCCTATGACATCCCTCTGCGTGCGCTCATTGCCAAGGATGTGGACGGCCTCATGATGGCAGGCCGCTGCATCAGCGGCGACTTCGTGGCCCACGCCAGCTACCGTGTCACGGGCAATGCTGTCGCCATGGGCGAAGCCGCTGGCGTCACCGCTGCGATTGCAGCCACCTCCAAGCGCCTGCCCCACGAGGTAGAGTGGAAAGAGGCCGAGGCGAAGCTCAAAACCATAGGCCAGCGGGTATAAATCGCACCTTCGGGCAGAGCTGCCAGATCACACCAGATCAGGCAGCGGATTGTCCGCATCGCCAAAGTGGTCCGTCTTCACGCCCATGCGTTCCATCATGGCCAGGTGCAGACGGCAGAGCTTGCGGTTCGGGTCCTTGCTGTAATCGAAGTAACGGCCTCCGCGCAGGGTGCCCCCGCCACCACCGGCGAGGAGGAGGGGAAGCTGGGTGGAGTCGTGGGCATTGCCATCGTAAAGGCTGGATGTCAGCATGATCATGCTGTTGTCCAGCAGCGTGCGCTCGCCTTCGTTGGTCGCTTCCATCTTCTGTAGGGCCTCGGACCATACCTTCACCATGTATTCGTTGCCCTTCTGGTAGGAGGTTAGACGGTCGGCATCATTGGCATGGTGAGACAGCTCATGCTGACCGCCTTTTACCCCTAAGAAGCCAAAGTTCATGTTGGAAAGGTCATTCGTCAGCATGTTCGTTACCACACGGGTGCGATCCATCTGGAAGGCAAGCACCATGATATCGAGCATGAGTTTCACATGCTCTTCCTGCTGGGCTGGGATGCCGGAGGCCGGACGGGCCAGCCAGGAAGTCTTCACGCTGGGCTGCCAGCCACGGGTTGTGGCCTCCGCTGTGCTGAGTTTTTCAGAGCGCGCAATGCGCTGTTCCAGATCACGGACGGAGGTGAGGTACTCGTCCAGCTTCTGGCCATCGCGTCGGCTCAGCTTGCCCCGCAGGCTACTGGCGTCCTGCATCACTAGATCCAGCACGCTCTTGTCACGGGCGCGTTTGCTGCCGTCGTCAAAGAGTTGGTCAAAGGCCTGCTGCGGATAGATTTCCTTCGGTGCAGGCGTGGTCGGGCTGCTCCAGGAAAGGTAGGCTGAATAAAGGGAAGTGTACCCGCTGTCGGTGCTGTACTTGGGCCCCTCTGTGCCGATGGCCAGGCTGGCCACAGGCGTTTGCTGGCCGATCTTGTTGGCGATGATCTGATCCATGGTCAGCCCCACTTCCACGTCCGTGGTGGTTTGCTTCACCTTCAGGCCGGAAAGGATGTTCATCTTCGGGTAGTGGCCACCTGGGCCTGCCACTGTGGAGGGATTCCACAGTCCCTTGAAGACCATCACCTTGTTCTTTACGGGCTCCAGAGGCTTCAGCGTTTGCAGAAACTCTAGGCCGCCGGGGCTGTTCGAAGCACCCCAATGATGCGGGTTCACCCCATTGCCGAAAAAGCAGATGCCCAGACGCCGGGGGGCCTGTGGCGTGCCTTTGACCACCGGAGCGCCAAAGGACGACACCGACTCAAACCACGGTAGGCCGAGCATGATGCCAGCGCCATGCAGAAATTGGCGGCGGGAGAACTGGGAAGAACTTTTCATTGGGGGGATACAGATACTACGTCGCAAAAGGGCGCAAGTTTTCGGCCAATAAGGCACATAGCAATACGCCCGATCCCGCGTATTTTCCAGTACATGGCTGATTCGACCTTGCTAGACACCTCGTGGACAGACGCTCTGGCCGATTTCCTTCTCGAACAGCAAGGGGTGGAGGCCATCCGCCTGAACCCCGAAGAGCGCAGTGTTCAGATCGCCACGCTGGGGCAGGTGGATGCCGAGTTGCTCCAGGCACAGCTCAATGAGGTTCTCCGGGCTCTGGATGCGGAAATGCTGGCCACTACCTCCAATGCGACGGTGAGCGGTCTGACGCTGACGAGCAAAGAGGGCGAACTGACCCTGCAGAAACCGAGCTGCATCACAGCACCGCGTTTTTGGAAATGGCGTGACTTCGAATGGCCCGAGGCCGAGGAAATCGAGCGCCAAAGTGAGGAGGAATGGAAGGAGATGGCCATCCAGGCTGCCATCTGTGGGGTGGCCTTGGTGGGCGGCTTATTGGCTGAAAAAGCCTTCTCCTCCCCTCCCTGGTTGGTGCAAAGTTTGTTTGGCATTGCCCTCATCAGCGGCGGCTGGGATGCCGCCAAGGATGCATGGGAAAACCTCAAGGAGAAGCGTCTGGACGTTCACTTTCTCATGCTCTCCGTAGCGGCAGGCACTGTTGCCATCGGTGCCTGGGAGGAGGGGGCCTTGCTGCTCTTCCTTTTCTCCACCTCCGGTGCTCTGGAGCACTACGTGCTGCACCGCACCCATCGCGAGATCAATGCTCTGACCAAAGCAGCTCCCAAGCATGCTCGCGTGGTGCTGCCCGATGGCAAAACCGAAGAGCGTGCGGTTTCCGCCCTGCGCATCGGTGAAGTCCTTCAGGTTCGCCCGGCGGAGCTTTTTCCCGTGGATGGTACCATCACACTAGGGGAGTCTGCCGCCGATGAATCCACCCTCACGGGTGAGGCTGTGCCGATAGACAAAGGTGTCGGGGCCGAAGTCTTCGGGGGGACCCTGAATCTCTGGGGTCTCATCCAGATGCGTGTGGACCGTCTCGCCACCCAAAGCGCCTTGGCGAAGATCATCACCATGATCCAGACCGCCCAGCATCTGCGGGCTCCCAGTCAGCGTTTCACGGATCGCTTTGGCACCAACTACACACTGCTCACCCTCGCAACCGTAGCGACCATGTTTTTGGTTTGGTGGCTTGCCTTGGGCATACCTCCTTTTGAAAATACGGAGGTCTCAAAATCGGCTTTCTACCGTGCCATGACGCTGCTGGTGGTCATGAGCCCCTGCGCCCTCGTGCTTTCCATTCCCTCCGCCATCTTGGCGGCCATCGCCTGGGGAGCCAGGCGCGGCATTTTGTTTCGCGGCGGGGCTGCCATCGAAAAACTGGCCGAGGTGGACGTCATTGCCATGGATAAAACTGGCACGCTGACGGAAGGCAATTTGAAGGTGGCCCTCGTGGAAAGCTTTCCTCCGGGTCGGGAAAAAGACGTGTTGCGCCTGTGCGTGACGCTGGATGCCAATTCCAATCATCCCATCGCCCATGCCATCACACGACATGCCAAGGAGCAGGGGATCGAGCCGGGTGAGTTGCAGGAGTTTCAGTCCATCCCTGGCCAGGGGCTGCGCGGCCTAACCAAAGATGGAGTCACCTACGTGGGCCGGCGCGAGCTGATGAATCAGGGCGACTTCGCCCGCTGGTTGAAGGATGCGCCGGATGCACCC
>DMMK01000206.1 GCA_003453085.1 Verrucomicrobiales bacterium | reverse complement strand
CGGTTCTGCGGGTAGTTGTAGGTGCGAATCTTTTCTTCACGGCCACCACTGCCGATGAGATTGCGGCGATGGGCGGAATACTTGGCCGCTTCTTCCTGCTGCTTCTTTTCCAGCAGGCGAGAGCGCAGAATCGTCAGCGCCTTTTCCTTGTTCTTGATCTGGCTACGCCCGTCCTGACAGCGGACGATGGTCCCTGTGGGGATGTGCATCACCTGCACGGCAGAGTCCGTGGTGTTCACGCCCTGGCCACCTGCACCGGAAGAACGGCAGACTTCGATTCGGACTTCATCAGACTTCAGTTCAAAGTCCACTTCTTCAGCCTCTGGCAGCACGGCAACCGTGGCCGCCGAGGTGTGGATGCGGCCCTGGGCCTCCGTGGCAGGCACGCGCTGCACACGATGCACGCCGCTTTCGTATTTGAGGATGCGGAAGACATCCTCACCGGCCACTTTCATGACAATTTCCTTAAACCCGCCCACATCGGAGGGGCTGGACTCCAGTGTCTCCACCTTCCAGCCACGTGTTTCAGCATAGCGGCTGTACATGCGCACCAGATCGGCGGCAAAAAGGGAGGCCTCGTCCCCGCCAGTGCCAGCACGAATTTCAACCAGGGCATCGCGGCCTTCCAGGGGATCCGGCGGCAGGATGGAAAACTGCACCTTCTTCTCCAGTTCCTCGATGCGGCTCTGGATGATCGGGATCTCCGCAGCGGCCATCGCGGCAAATTCTTCGTCACCCGCCTTCAGCATCTCCTGGCTGTCTGCCAGTTCCGTGAGCTGCTTCTGATAATCGTCCCAGCTTTCCAAAAGATTCCCCAACGTGCGATGCTCGCGCGTGAGTTCACCGGCCTTTTTCGCATCGTCAAAAAAGCCCGGCTGCCCCATGAGTTCTTCGAGGAGCTCAAAACGGGTACGTTTGGTGGCGATGATGGGGGCGTAATCCATGGCAGTAAGGAACGAAAAGCAGAGGGCCGCAGCGCGGCAGCAGGGCGGGAAACAACAAAAAACGGTGCCGAGCTCGGAGGCACGGGCACCGTTTTCTGGTCAAAAGAGATGTCGAGGCTACGCGGAAACGTCGCTGAGCTTCGGAGCAGCGCGGCGTGCGCGGGTGCTGCCGTAACGCTGGGCAAACTTGTCCACACGGCCAGCGGTATCGATGAAGCGCTGCTCACCGGTGAAGTAAGGGTGGCAACCAGCGCAGATACCGATCTTCAGGTTCTGCACGGTGGAGATGGTCTGATACACGGAACCACAGGTGCAGGTGATCGTGGTTTCGTAAACCGTAGGGTGGCCTTGTTCTTTCATGTGGGTAGGGGTCGTGAAATCACGTGGAACCGACGAGGGACGAGGAGTGTCACTTTCGCCGGAGCGTGAGGGAAGGCAGTTCGCCACAGCCCGCTCAAGGGTCAACCAGCTTTTTAAACCTGCCCGAGTGCCGCAGTTTCCTAAAATTCGTGTGGCCACCAGCAATCCCGCTGCCCCTCACGGCAAATCTTGACCTTCCAAGGGCTAACACTGAATACTGCACGCTAAATCCTGTCAAACCCCACCGTGACCGCCCCTGTCCGTACAGCCCCCGAAATCCGCGACCACGAGACGCTTCGTCTCATCGGCCGGGGGGCGTATGGGGAGGTGTGGATGGCACGCTCCGTCACCGGGGCCCTGCGGGCGGTCAAAGTCGTCTGGCGGGAGGACTATGACCAGGCGGATTCCTTTGAACGGGAGTTTGAGGCCATCAAACGCTACGAACCCATCTCCCGCCGCCATGCCGGGCTGGTGCCCATCCTCCAGGTCGGCCGCAGCGATGCCCAGGGCTTTTACTATTATGTGATGGAGCTGGCGGATGATTTGGAGAAGGGCCGCGACATCACCCCCGATACCTACACCGCCCACACCCTGGGCCTGGAGATGCGCCGGGACAAACGGATCATGGCGGGGCGCTGCTTGCAGATCGGGGCCAATGTCGCCGAAGGCCTGCACTACCTGCATGAAAACAAGCTGATCCACCGGGACGTCAAGCCCTCCAACCTCATCTTCATTGATGGGGCCTGCCGCCTGGCAGACATCGGCCTCGTGGCCTTGCTCGGGCAGCGCAGCTTTGTCGGTACCGAGGGCTTCGTGGCTCCAGAAGGGCCCGGCTCCCCTGAATCTGACATCTTTTCCCTGGGCATGGTTCTCTATGAAGCCAGCACCGGCAAGGACCGGCTGGATTTCCCCGACATCCCCTCCTGCTCGGAAAGTGGAGACAAACTGGATGTCTGGCAGCGCCTGCACCGGGTCATCTGCACCGCCTGCGCCCCGAAGGCGAAGGACCGCTACTCCAGCGCCTACGAAATGACGCTGGACCTGCGCGGGCAGCCCCTGCCCTCACGCCGCCTCGTCTGGTACTGGGCTGCGACTGCCGCCACGACTTTGGCCCTCGCCGTCGGCTTTGGCATGTGGCTGGCCCAGCGGCAGGACAATCGCAGCCTGCTGGAGGTGCAGAAAAGCCTGCCAATGCTTACCATCAAGACCGAGCCCGCCGGGGCCGATGTCTTCGCTGGGGAGGACAAGCTAGGAGTCACCCCCTTAGCGCTCAATCCAGAGGAAGGCGTGCCCGTGATTTATCAGCTCCGTCTTCCTGGCCATAAGCAATTGGAGATCGAGCACAGAGCCAGCCGAAATCGCCCCGCCGAGTACGATCTGAAACTGGAGGCCACCCGCCTGCCCCAGCCCGGTGAACGCTGGACCAACAGCCTCGGCATTACCTTCAAGCCCGCCCAGTTAGGCCACATTAGCGTCCAGCCTGTGGAGATCAAATTCTTCAAACGCTTTCTCGAAGCCACCGGCCGCTCCTTTGAAGGCAAGGTCGTCCGCGCCTCCCTGGCCGATGCCAGCAAGGACGCCGCCTACTTTGTCGTGGTGCCTGTGGGCGATGCTGAGGCCTTCCGTTTCTGGATGACGGATACGGACCGCGCCGCCGGTGCCCTGAGTCAGGAACATCATTACGAGGTGGAGCCCTTCTACTATGTGGAGAGCAACAGCGGCGGCAATGAGGACATGCCCGAGGACCGTGACACCGACAGCAGCAGCAGCAACGAAGACAAAAACTGGCAGGCTTTCCACCTCCGCGTGGAGCGGCAGACCTACGGCAGCGTCATTATCCGCACCACACCGGAAAAAGTGCGCATTTTCCAGCACGATGAGTTTCTGGGCTACACGCCTCTGGAACTGCCGCGCGTGCGCAGCGGCCCCGTGGAATATGAACTTCGCGAGGAAGGCTTCTCCGATGTCGTCCTGGAGGGCGATGTCAAGTCGGGAGCCCTGCTGGAACTCTTTTCCGACATGCAGACACGGCAGGCCGTGACCTTTGGCCGTGAGTGGAAGGCCAACGGCCTGGGCCTGCGTTTTGTACCTCTGGGAGATGTCATGATCGCCGCTGTGGAAACGCGCCGCCGCGACTACCTAGAGTATGTAG
>DMMK01000150.1 GCA_003453085.1 Verrucomicrobiales bacterium | reverse complement strand
GCCATCACCGCCCGCCGCGCCATCAAGCACTTCGACCCAGACCACCGTCTCACCGAGGCGGAAATCCGTCAGCTCCTTGAGGCCGCCATGCAGGCCCCCACCGCCTTCAACATCCAGCACTGGCGTTTCGTCACCGTCACCGATCCCGAATTGCGCAAACAGATTCGTACCGTCGCCTGGGATCAGGCCCAGGTCACCGATGCCTCCCTCCTCATCATCCTCTGCGCCGACAAAGACGCCTGGAAAAAAGACGCCGCCCGTTACTGGAAAGGCGCCCCCCAACCCGTTCAGGACATCCTCGTCCCCGCCATCGGCGGATATTATCAGGACCGCGAGCAAGTCCAACGCGATGAATGCATGCGCTCCACCGGCCTCGCCGGCATGACCCTCATGCTCGCCGCCAAAGCCATGGGCTATGACTCCTGCCCCATGGACGGCTTCGACTTCGACGCCGTCGCCAAGCTCATCAAGCTCCCCGAAGACCACCTCATCTCCTTCATGATCGCCATCGGCAAAGGCACCCAGCCCGCCTGGCCCAAACCCGGCCAGCTCAGCTACGACGAAGTCGTGATCCCCAACACCTTTTAAAGCCCCCTCGCCCCAGGCAGGACTGCAACTCTTCTGAAAATCAACTTGCAGCCCCGCCTGGAAGGCGTCATGATCACGGCCCGCTGCCCTACAAGGCAAACGGTAAACGGACAGATGCCAGAGTGGTCGATCGGGCTCGCCTGGAAAGCGTGTGAACAGTAAAATGTTCCGAGGGTTCGAATCCCTCTCTGTCCGCCAGCCTTCACTTAAAGGCTTTCCAATGGGCAAAGTGATACACCATCACTCGATCCCATGCCCGCCAAGGAGCACCTGCATAGACGCGGAAACACTTTTTACTTTAGTATGCGCCTGCCTCGTTCGCTCAAGAAAGCGGGCGCGGAAGTGATGGTTAATGGCAAGGCTCAAAAGACTGAGGTCAAATTTCCCTTCAACACATCCGACTACAGGGAGGCCGTGGGCCTTGTGCCCCCCATACGACCATATGGACGGCTGAACTGGCGAAACGAAGAAAGGAGCTTCGAGCCAAAAAGAGACTCGAACACCAGAACGGATTAGTTGCAACCAGTTGCAAATCCTCCCCCGCTGATCGGGGGCCGTGTAAAAAGTGCTTGAGCATGAAGTGTCCCGTCTTGCCCGAAAAAATAGCATCGTGCATCGCTTCGTTGAGAGCTTGGAAGAAAAGGGTGTTTCCCTCTATTGGCATGCACAAGGAGTCGAAACCCTACTGGACAATGGCAAGCGCAACCCTGCGGCCTCTATCATGCTGGCATTGCTCGCTGAGATGGCGCGAAAGAAGGGACACAAGCTATGCCGTCAGAGGGAAGCACACTAGACGGTGTGAGTTTTTGGCAAAACACCGTGATATTTTGCGGCGCCTGAAAGCAGACCAATCCGTGAGAAATACAGCCAAGATCAGCCAAAGGAATGACTACCGTTCAACGTGTGAAAGCAGCTATTCCATATCTCCTTACGGTTCAGTTGCCTGCTTCTCCATTAGCCACAGGTTCTGTGCAATGAGACGGTTTCGATGACACTCATCAAATTTAGAAAGCCAATTTGCCGCGATACGTCCAAAGATTCGAAGAATATTATCCAAATCTTCGGGAACAATTTGATCGCACTCTCTAAACACCCAAATCACCCCAATTGGGCTATTTTCCTCACAAACCATTGGGATAGGAGAAGAGATTAACTGAATGACCTGCCCATTATCCATGCTGACAGGTCTCACATCCAACGTATTTTCGTTCTTGGCTTTCTGAATGCTATGTAGCAGTTCCAAAGCTACCCCCTTCGGGGCATTCATTTTAAATACGTTCTCAAAAATCTGCTTTTTAAGCCCAAGGTCATCCCGAAACATTGAGAAAAAAGTTCGCTCGCGAAACCATAAAGAATCCTCATCTACTGGCTCTGTCAATTCTAGTGTTTGTAGTTCCGCATAATCCACGATTACGCCCACAGTGAAATGGGCCATTTCGCAGTCCAGTATCTGCTGAGGCCTATCAACAATTGGTAATAGCATGCTTTTCAAGCCCTCGAAAACAGGTTGGTCACACACGTCAGCGACCTGCGAGTTTAGACTACAAGTCTTCGCGTTTAAGGCTTTTATCGATTGGTCTACAAATGCGTCAATCGTAACCTTCCGCGCCAGTGCATAGCTTGTTGAACGCAACCGCAAAGATGCATCTAAATTCTGAAACAAGTGCTCTGGCAACTGCCATTGACAGATCACTTTGACGATAAGAACTGGCGCATAAACAATGCACGTTCCAATCATCAAATAAATGAGCCATTGAGGCGGGTTTGAGCTGAGGGATGCACCTATAAGTGAAGCGCAAAATAAGCTAATAAAAGCCTCTAATAGCATGAAAGCTCTTATTGCCCACAAGGAACACGATCTGACTTTAGATAGAACTTCAAGAGTGAGATCTGAGACACAATTCCGATCAGGTTGAGAACATCGAGCCATACGGATGAGAAAACGCTTCAATCACTTAATTTCAACGACTTCATAACAAAATAAAAGGCCAAAAAATTGAGGCTCAAAAACTCGCTACTGCACACTTTGCACAGTGTGAGCGGTCACGTCATTCACCCACAAATCGGTAAAACAGAAGTTTTTTGGAGAGGGGGAGAAAGACTTCTTGGGCTGCTTTTTGGTGGGTGGGATGCACGTTGTAGCGTTGGCGGGCAGCTTCATCCTCGAAGCTGAGGATGAAACAAAGGTCGTACCCAGTTTCTGAAAAGGGGCCGCCTATGCCATCGGTGCGGCCCACTGCAGCGTTCGTGACCTCGGGGATTTCGCGATCAAAGGCGTGGATGGCCTCAATGACCTTTTGTTGATCTTCTTGATTGCCAGCGTTCTTCAGCCAAACGAGGCCCACCTGATGCAGATGACCGCTGGGCTTGTTAGCAGAGGGAACATGCGTGCAGCCTGCTAGAAGTGAGAGCACGGAGGCTAGCAGGAAGAGACGGGTGGATGTGAATGACGTCATGTTATTGGTTAGGATGTATTGTTTGTTAGTCGCAAGCTGCGCTTTAGAGCGTCGGGATGGTTCCTCCATCAATGACATATTCGGCACCGTGGATGGAAGCCGCACGCTCTGAAGCCAAAAAGGCCACAAGCTCTGCAACCTCCCAAGGCCAGGATGGACGACCAATGGGGATGCCGCCTAGGGCGCTGAGGATTCCCTGACGGGCAGTCTCTTCATCCGTGCCTCCACTCTCCGCGAGTCGTTTCACCATAGCCTCCGCTGCCGTCGTGTAGATCCATCCCGGTGACACGGAAGTGACGCGCACTCCCTTGGACCCCAGCTCTTTGGAAAGCGCTTTGCTGTAAGTGGTGAGGGCAGCCTTAGCGGCGGCGTACGCGGTGGTCGAGTCTGGAAGCGGGAGCGTTCTTTGGATGGAAGAGATATGAATCACCACGCCCTTGGCGCGTTCGATCATACCCGGCACCAGTGCGCGATCCAGACGGACGGCCGTGAGCAGATTGAGATTGAGTTCGTCCAGCCACAGCTCATCCGTCAATGCAGCGAACCCTCCTCCAGGAGCGCTGGATCCACCGAGATTGTGGATTAAAATATCCACACCGCCAAACTCATCGCGCACGACTCGTGAGACCTCTGCAACGCCGGCTGGCGTGGCCAGATCTGCGGGGATGAAGCGAGCAGGCAGCGCCGTATCTTCCGGGGCGGAGCGGGCCGAGGTGATGACAACAGCCCCTGCTGACGCAAGTCTACGGACAATGGCCTCGCCTGCGCCTTTGGTTCCACCACTGACGAGCACGCGTTTTCCGGCGAACTCAGTGGGATCAATGTTGAATGTAGGGGCTTTCATTGAATGGTCAGTTGGCTGATTTTACCGTCGCGGATGCTAAAGGTGTAATTGAGAGCAATCGGGCTGCCGGGAAACGTCCCTGACACGGTGCCTGTGGTGACAAAACCCCCTTCAACCGACTCAATGTGGTCGATCTCAACTTGGGGCCGATATTTTTGGGTCGTTTCTTCAATCCAGACGCGGATCGCTTCGATGCCTTGACGGTCATGGTTTTCATCATGGACCAGGGCATCTGAAGCGAAACAAGCAGCGGCATCATCGATGCGGCCGTCATTGGCAGCCGAGAAGTAGTCCGAGAGGACTTGAGGAGGAGACGTTTTCATAGGTTTGGTGAACATCAATTTGGCAATCTGAGCAGATTGTAGAATAATGAAACCCACCCTTACAAAATGGCAAGAACCCACAAAAAAGTAAGTAACCCACCTGAAGAGGAAACCTCGCCGTGGACCCGTGTCACCGCTGCTAAAGGTGTGGAGGAAGCCCTTCGAATGCTGGAGGGACGATGGAAGTTTTTGATCCTCTTTCAGCTCTTTGGTGGACAGGTCATGCGGTTTTCTGATCTGGAGCGTGAGATACCTGCGGTCACCCAAAAGATGTTAGCCCAACAGCTCCGTCAGCTTGAGAAAGATGGCATCGTCCACCGCACTGTCTATCCAGTCATCCCGCCCAAAGTGGAGTATTCACTGACCCCTTGGGGCCAGTCTCTTTGCCCCGTGCTGGATGCGATTCTGAAATGGGCAGCGGCTCGCGAACAGCTAACGCAGACTCAAGCAGAAGCTCCATAAATCGAATCTCTAAGCGCCACCTAACCAAAGTTAAAAAAATCTCAGCGCTCAAAATCCCATCTCAAAAAACGCTTCATCTGAACGCGTGCACAGATGTGCATTCAGTGAATAAATATCTTCCACAATAGACAGGCGCGTACTCCTTGATCTCATCTATTCCACTTTAGAATGTCATCCTGCCAAGCTCACAATTACGACAAGCATGACATCGTTCCCTGCAGCCTTTGCAGCGAGACCTTTGTCTGCCTCTGCAATCGTGCGGCTGACTGCCCCTGCGCCCAGGTCAATCTCAGCCGTGACGAGTCCGAATGGATCAGTTGGCAGACCGGCGGCGACTGCGTCTGCATTTCCTGTCTGCTGAAGCTAAGGGGCGAGGCGAGGCAGGCGGTTGTGTAGGCGAATCGTTTTACACCCGCTTTACAGACGGCGTTCATGGGTGCGGGCAGACTGGGGCTGCCATGAAAACACTTCTACGCCCCCTCCGTCATTCCATCCTCGCCCTCATCACCAGCGCCGCTGTCGCCAGCCCCGCAGCCGAACCCGTCTCGGACAATGCCCTCCGTGACAATGAGTCCCTCGTCCAGATCGCCATCCTCCTGGATACCAGCAACAGCATGGACGGCCTCATCGAGCAGGCCAAAAGCCAACTCTGGAAAATCGTCAATGAATTCAACGACGCCAAACAGGGGGATAAAATCCCCGTCGTCCAGGTCGCCCTCTACGAGTACGGCAATGACAATCTCAGCATCGGCACCAACTACATCCGCCAGGTCCTGCCATTCACCCGAGACCTCGACAGAGTCTCCGAGCAGCTCTTCAAGCTCACCACCAACGGCGGCAGCGAATTCTGCGGTGCCGTCATCCGGGATGCGCTCGACAAGCTCACCTGGGACAAAAATGGCAAGACCTACAAGGCCGTCTTCATCGCTGGCAACGAGCCCTTCACCCAGGGGCCCGTCAATTCCCAGGAAGCCTGCAAGGAGGCCATCCAAAAAGGTGTCGTCATCAATACCATCCACTGCGGCAAGCAGAGCGAAGGCGAAAATGGCGGCTGGCGCACCGGGGCCGCCCTCGCCGAAGGCCGCTTCCTCACCATTGATCAGGA
>DMMK01000558.1 GCA_003453085.1 Verrucomicrobiales bacterium | reverse complement strand
GGTCTGGTGGCTGGCTGGCCTGCAGTCTCCTGTAGGAGAGCGGGCCTCGGATACTGCTGCGCATGCAGCGGTGGAAAGGCAGGTGTCCCTCATGCCGATGACACTTTTGGGAGGGAGCTTTGGGCTGCCTGCCGCCGAAGTGCAGACGGAAGATGTTTTCGCCAAATTCGAAGCCTGGGCGGCAGCCTATGATGCCAAGAATGCCGCCGAAACCATGGCGGAAGGCGTGCAACTGGCCCAGCAGAGGCGGGATGCTCTGAAAACGCTCATTCAGACGGATCCCCGTGCGGCCCTCGCGCGGGCTTTGCCGTGGACCCTGCGCAACAAAATGCCGCAGGAGGTGACTCCGTTGCTGGAGCAGCGGGTTTCCGCTCTGGCGGAGTATTCGGTCAAGGGGGCGCGCATGGCTCCGGAATCGAGGGTGAAGGTCGCCCCGGTCCAGCGGCATGCGGTGATTGATGGCCAGATCTATGAGGCTTATGTTTATGGACGGCGTGAATGGCTGGGCTCGAAGAATGACCTGCCTGTGGAAGGCATCGCCGTGGACCAAAGTCTGGCCATTCTCGAGCGCCCAGTGCGCGAGCTTGAGGCTGGCGAACCGCAGCCTGCCCGGGGGGTGAAACCTGCTGCGCAAGACGAGCACCAGTTCAATTTGCCACCTGCGGCACCCCCGGTGCTGGTCTCAGGCGGGCAGGGCTACCAGACCTGCTGTTCTACCCATGCCTCCGCGATGGAATCAGGTCTGGGGGAAATGGAAAACCGCCTGGGGCCGAACATGGGCTTTGAGGTGGCTGAGTCTGCATGGACGGAAGGGGCCAAGGACATCCTGGTCATCCGTGTGGACTTTTCGGACGTGACCGGCGCGCCGCAAAACATCAACCCCGTGGTGACAATCACCCCGAATTTTGCCACCAACCTCATCAACGGCGTGACCAACACCTTCATGTCGGAGGTGTCCTATGGGAAGACGGGTGTCAACCTCAACACAGCAGACGTGACCCCGGTGCTGAGAATGCCAAGGACGGCTGCCTTTTATGCAGTGAATGATGATCCTGACCGTCTCCGCCTGGACAGTTTGGCCGCAGCCACGGCAGCAGGCTACGTGATCGGCGACTATGACCGCCAGATGGTGGTGTTTAGCTGGATTGGCAGCAGCCGTGTTCCTAACTCCCGGTTTGGCTGGGCCGGTCTGGGGCAGATCAACGGGCCGTTTACGTGGTATAATGGTTATTTTGACGACCGAGTGGTGCCTCATGAACTGGGACATAACCTCAGCCTTTGGCACGCCAATCTCTGGCAGGTGGGGGGCACGAATCCGGTGGATCTGGATGATGGTTTTACTGCCGAGTATCAAGATCCCTTCGATGGCATGGGCAACGGTTTTTATGCCCCGATTAATCTGCTGCATTTCAATCCGTGGTTCCTCAACCGCATTGACTGGCTGCCGAACAGTGCCGTGCTGAATGTGGTCGCTCCTGGAACCTACCGGATCTACCGATTTGACCACCCTAGTGCCCTGTTGACCCGACCTCTGGCCATCAAGATCACCAAGGACTCCACTCGCAACTACTGGATCGGCTACCGTCGCCGTTTCGCAGGCCTCAGCGGCAGTTTGGCCGATGTTTCTGCCGGGGCATACATCGTCTGGGGTTTTAATTCGAATCGAGGCAGCGAGCTGATTGATGTGGATACCCCGGGTTTCAGTCCCAACGACGCTTCGCTGAATGTGGGCGGCATCCTGCGCGATACGGATGCGGGTCTCATCATGCGGGTGATCTCAGCCGGTGGCACCGGAGTGGATGAATACATTGACGTTCGGGTGGACCAGGACAATCGCATCTACCCGCTGCAGACCGCTTATGATGTGGATGAGGCGGCTGGCACGGTGACACTTACCTTGGCCCGTTCGGGAGAACCGAATGAAACCTCGACCGTCAGTGTTTCCACCCAAGACGGCAGTGCAGTATCTCCCTCGGATTACACGGCGACAACGACCACGGTGACCTGGATCGGGACAGACATCTCCAACAAGACCGTGACGATCCCCATCACGGCGAATGCGGTGCGCGAAGGACCGGAAAGCTTCCTGGTTAACATCACTCTGACTGTGGGTGTCACCTCCGTGGTCTCTGGTAGTCCCGTGACCGTGAACATCCGGGAGCCAGGCATGACGGACTCCTCGTTTGTCCATGGCAGTTTCTCGGCGTCCGGCAGCGTGCGGAATTTGGTGGTGGAGCCCGATGGCCAGATCGCCTTTGTGGGCGGGGCCACGATTCTGGGGCCAACGAGGATTGATGGTCTGGGACGTTTGTCATCGATGGGCGTTTTGGATATGACATTTAACCGAAGTGAGGGGGCCTCCCCGCTGCCGGTGCTGGCTCTTGCGCGGCAGGCGGATGGCAAGTTCGTCATGGGCGGTGCTTTCACAAGCTTGCGCGGCCAGCCACTGGCGGGCATTGGCCGGGTGGAGAACGATGGCGGCATTGACTCGGGCTTTGACCCGGGATCCGGTGCCCAGGGGCCAGGGGCGACAGATCGCACAGTCCGCGCCCTCGCCATTCAGGCGGATGGGCGTATCCTTGTCGGGGGAGATTTCACCACTTTCGATGGGCAGGCCAGACTCGGATTGGCCCGGCTATTCCCGGATGGTTCCCTGGACGACAGTTTCCTGGCATCAGCAATTCCTGGCCTCAGCGAAATGGAGGTGGAAGCCATCGTGCTGCTGCCGAATGGAAAGATGGTTGTGGGTGGTCTGATTCGCACCTCGGCGGTGGATGAACTATTTCAGGGCGGCTACAGCAGCGGAGTGCTGCGCCTGAATGCGGATGGCAGCGTGGATACCAGCTTTGACATCGGAGCAGGGGCTCATGTCGCCGGAAACCTGGCCAATGTGCAGCGAGTGACGTCCCTGGCCTTGCAGCAGGATGGGAAGGTGCTGGTGGGAGGTATGTTTACTGCTTTCAATGGCAATTCAGCTTCACGATTGGTGCGGCTAAACTCAAACGGCAGTCTCGATACCGCCTTCCAGACGGCATTAGGTGTGGCTGGCCTCAACGGTCTCGTCAGGAGCATGGAGGTACAAGGAGACGGGCGTATCTTGCTGGCAGGGGACTTTACTTCGGTCTCTGGCACCGCACGCCATTTCATCGCCCGCCTGCAGTCGTCGGGAGCGCTGGATACTGGCTTTGATGTGGGACTGTCCCTGCTTTATGGCGGCGGCAGCTTCAATGTCGCTCATCAGGTGAAAATGCAGCCAGATGCCCGTGTGCTCCTGGCCACGGATGCCACCGGCAGCGGGGATACGACCGTCCGGCGTGTTTTCAGCGGTCAGCTTGGCAGGTCCGGAGTGGTGGAATTTGTCAATGGTTCGGCCTCCGTCAATGAGGGCAGCCAGACGATGGTGGAGGTCCGTCGTACGGGAGGCAGCCTGGGCGCGGTCTCCGTGAACTATGCCCTCATTGCTGGTTCTGCCGATGTCACAGACTATGCTGAGTCCAGTGGTACCCTGACTTGGGCAAACGGAGACACGGCATCCAAATTCATCCCCGTTCAGGCGACGGGGGATGTCGTGGCGGAAAGCACCGAGTTTTTCAATGTGCAGTTAGGTGTCCCAGTGGGAGGAGTCTTCCTGGGTGACCGTGCGCAGTCCACCATCTCGATCATGGATCCAGGA
>DMMK01000559.1 GCA_003453085.1 Verrucomicrobiales bacterium | reverse complement strand
CGGGGGGGATCTCCAGGGCCGGGCGGAGCGCGCAGCCGGGGCGGTGGGTCCATGAAGAAGTCGCGGGACCGTCCAGGCGAAAAACAGAAGCCAGCCTCCCGCCATTGGCAGAAGACTGGCTCTTTTTTCCGGGGGGGAGGGTTAAGCCTTCAGCAGGCCGGCAAAAGCGCGGCGACCGGCGAAGAGCAGGTAGGCAGAAAGGGCGGTGATGAGCAGCACCGGGGGCTCAAACAGGCCCGCGCCCTTGGTCAGGAAGACATGGAAGGCGAGGATGTTGACGACGATGGGGCCGAGGATGAGCAGGCCGATGTTGCGGGTCTTCGGCAGGGCCACCAGGAGACCGCCGGTGATTTCAAGCACCTTCACAAAGGCGAGGTAGCCCGTGGGGAAGAGCGCAGCCATGAAAAGCTTGTGCGGGGCATCCGCGGGGGATGGATCGGCAGGCATGGGGATGAAGTTGAGGAAGAAGTTCAGGCCAAAGGTGACAAACAGAAGGCCCAAAAGGGCGCCGGCGGCGGTAGGTGCGTGTTTCATAGCGGTGAGGTTTTGAATGTTGTTGATCGGATGATTGTCGTTGTTGACAGCCGATCTCTCGCCGAGGGGCCCACACCTCTCCAATGCCGCCTCCTTGGTCTCAGCATGACGGCGGGGCATGGTGGCTGAGTTTTGTGGCCGTTCGTCACAGACAACTCAAATCTGGTCTTGCGAGACGGGCCCAGGGGCGCATACTTCGCCCTCCCGATGTTAGACAAAGTCAAAGTTGCCGTCCTTGGTGCGAGTGGTTATTCAGGCATTGAACTGCTGAAGCTGCTGCTGCGCCATCCTCATGCCGAGCTGGTCGCGGTTACCTCGCGCACGCTCGTTGGTAAAACCCTCTCGGCCGAGTTTCCACGCTTCCGCAAAGTGGGCGTGGCGGATACGCTGACTTTCACGAACCCAGATGTCTCGACACTGAAGGAGAGCGGCGCGCAGATTGCTTTTCTAGCGCTGCCTCATGGGGTGTCTGTGGAGTATGCCAAACCGCTGCTGGAGGCTGGCATCAAGGTCATTGACCTGAGTGCTGATTTCCGTCTGCGCAGTGCAGAGGTTTACAAAGAGTTTTATGCGCATGAGCATCCCGCACCTGAGCTGCTGGATGAGGCGGTGTATGCCCTGCCTGAAGTGCGTGCGGAAGAGATCAAAAAGGCACGTCTCATCGCATGCCCGGGCTGCTACCCGACGAGCATCTTGCTGCCGCTGATCCCGCTGCTGAAGGCGGGTCTACTGGCGGAAGATCCGCTGGCCGTTTCCAGCATGAGCGGGGCCAGTGGGGCGGGGCGGAATGCCAGCATCCCGCTGCTGTTCTGTGAAATCCAGAACAGCCTGCGCAGCTACAGCGTGCCCCAGCATCGCCACTTGAGCGAGGTGGGCCAGGAACTGGAAATCGCTGCCGGACGTCCGGTGCGGCTGTCCTTTGTGCCGCATCTGGTGCCTGTGTTTGCGGGCATCTGTACCACCATCTTTGCGACACCGAAGCCGGGTGTAACGATTGAGCAAGTGGAGGCTGTTTTGAAGGACGCCTATGCGGACCAGACCTTCATCCGCCTGCTGGGCAAAAACCAGAGCCCGGATACGAAGCATGTGATGGGGACGAACTTTGTGGACATCGGCTGGGCCATGGACACACGGGCGGGGCGTCTGATTTTGATGAGTGCCGAAGACAACATCGGCAAGGGTGCCTCCAGCCAGGCGGTGCAGAACATGAACCTTGTGTGCGGCTTTGATCCTGCTGCCGGACTTTTGAGCGTATGAGCGACGATTTCTTTGATCCCTTCCGCGAGGTGCGGGTGCCTTTCAAAACCATTGACGGTGGAGTGACGGCTGCGCGCGGATTTCGTGCCGGGGCCATCTCCTGCGGCATCAAGAATCCTGAGGTTACACGCCTGGATCTGATGCTGCTGACCTCCGATGTGCCCACGGTGACGGATGCGGTCTTCACGACAAACAAGGTCCGTGCGGCCTGCGTGCGTGTGTCCCAGCAGCACATCAAGGACAGCGATGTGCGTGCCATCATTGCCAACAGCGGCAATGCCAATGCCTGTACGGGGCCGCAGGGCATCCAGGATGCGAAGGCCATGTGCAAGGCCACGGCGGAAGCTCTGGGCATCCGCATGCGCCAGGTGCAGGTGTGTTCCACCGGCATCATCGGCATGAACATGCCCATCCAGCGCATCACCCCCCGGGTGAAGGAGTTGGCGGAAATACTCACGCCCACAGGTTCTGACGATGCTTCACGCGCCATCATGACCAGTGATACGAAACCGAAGAGCTACTCCATTGAGGTGCCCTGCGGGGACGGGAGTTTCCGCATCGGTGGCATTGCCAAAGGTGCGGGCATGATCTGCCCCAACATGGCGACGATGCTGTGCTTCATCACGACCGATGCGAAGATCTCCCCGGATGAACTGAAGCGGGCGATGCGCAGTGCGGTGGACCAGTCGTTCAACTGCATCACCATTGATGGTGATACCAGCACGAACGACACCGTCATTGTGATGAGCAACGGCATGGCCGAGTGCCCGCCGATCAAAAAAGGCAGCGACGAGGCGAAGATCTTTCGCTGTGCGCTGCACAAGGTGATGCTGGAACTGGCGAAGATGATTGTCAGCGATGGTGAGCGCGTGACGAAGTTTGTCGAGATTCGCGTGCGCAATGCCCGTACCCATGCCGATGCCAAGAAGGCTGCGGAAGCGGTGGCGAAGTCCATGCTGGTGAAGTGCTCTTGGCATGGCAGCGACCCGAACTGGGGACGTGTGATCCATGCCGTGGGGTACTCTGGGGCACGCCTGAGGGAGGAACTCATTGATATCTACTTCGGCGGCCTCATTGCCTGCAAAGGCGGCCTAACCACGAATACGCCCGTGAGCGAGCTGGAGAAGGTTGTGAAGGAGCCGCGCTTCTCCGTGACGATTGATCTCAATCAAGGCAGTGCGAATCACATCGTTTACACGAGTGACCTGTCTGAGGAGTATGTGGACTTTAACAGCAGCGAGTACTCGGCGGCGATTCATGCGAAGCGCCAGAAGGGGCTTGCTTGAGGTTAGGGGCCGTGATGGACATCCGGCGACGGACACAACCCCGTTGGGGTTGAACGCGGGGCGGCGGTTTGGCGTCGTAGAGCTCCAGGGTTCTGCGAACCCTGGGCTTAATTCCGTAAGCCCTTTGGGCTTGTGGGGGCCGCATGGGGCGTTCGACAGTGGCCGCAACCCCGTTGGGTTTGATCGCGCGGGGGGCGTCGGAGTGCCCCAGGGTAATGCGAACCCTGGGCTTAAGTCCGTAAGCCCTTTGAGGCTTGGAGGAAGGTTGCCTCAATGGGCGGTGGCGGAGGTTTTTTAGCCTCCGAATGAATCCATCCTTCGGCCTTGGAGCGGAAGGGGACTGTTCCTCGCCTAACCAAATAGAGCGGTGATTGGCTGGCCTTTGTCGGCGATTGTGAAGGGGCGCTTGGTAGGGGAGTATAGCACCTGGTCCAGTGGCAGGCCGAGGGCGTAGCCGATGGTGGCATTCAGGTCGGGCGGGGAGACTTTGTTTTCGGTGACTTCGATGCCTTTGTCCGTTTTGCCATAGGTCTGGCCTCCCTGCACGCCGCCACCCCAGAGGACGGAGCTGAAGGCTTTGGGGTAGTGGTCGCGACCTGAGTTTTGATTGATGTCCGGGGTGCGGCCAAACTCGCTGGTGAGGACGACGAGGGTGTCCTGGAGGAGGCCACGACGCTCAAGGTCACCCAGAAGGGCACCGAGGGCTTTGTCGAGTTCGGCGATCTTTTCAGGCAGGCGGGCGTAGATGTCATTATGCATGTCCCAGCCGCCGCTGGTGACTTCGATGAAACGCACACCGTGCTCGATCAAACGGCGTGCGAGGAGGCAGCCCTGGCCAAAGGTGGACTCGCCGTATTCAGTCTGCAGTTCGGCAGATTCCTGGCTGAGATCGAAAGCGGTGAGATCTGCGCTTTTCATGACCCGAACGGCGTCTTTATAGACATCGCTGTAAGCGCGAACCGCGCTATGGGCATAGGTCTTTTCAAAGTCTGCATTGAGCTTGGCAGACAGGCCCAGACGGTAGTCCAGATCCGACTCGCCGAGGCCAGCCATGCGTTTGCTGTGCTGGAGGCCGGTGCTGGGATTGTTTAGCAACAGGGGCTGGAAGGATGCTTCAAAGAAACCTCCGCCGGGGTGCTTGCTGTCATTGGAAATAACGACGGTCCCTGGGAGGTCGGGATTGCCCTTACCTTGAAATTTTTGCAGCCAAGCGCCCATGGTGGGGTGGCGGGTGGCACCGCGCATGGTGTAGCCGGTGTGCTGGTAGTAGTTTCCCTGTTCATGCGCGCCCTGGGTGCTAGAGAGGCTGTTGATGATGACGCCATGGTGCATGTGCTTGGCCACGGTGGGCAGGCCCTCGCCAATCTGCACACCATCTGCACTGGTGGGGATGCATTTTGTATCGCCCATGGTGGCTGCCCCAGGGCTGACACCGAAGGTATCCAGGTGGGTCA
>DMMK01000321.1 GCA_003453085.1 Verrucomicrobiales bacterium | reverse complement strand
TCCTCCACGCACTCGCCCTCGGTGCCAGCGCAGTCCTCGTCGGCAGGCCCTACATCTTCGGCCTCAGCGTCGCAGGCCCCATCGGCGTTGCCCACGTGCTGAACATTCTTCGGGCCGAATTCGAGGTCGCCATGGGCCTAACCGGATGTGCAACCGTGAACCAGATCACGCCCGACATCCTTTGGCAACGCTGAAGCCGGAGGCAACATCCGCCCACTTCGGCACGTTCCTTCTCACCGCGAGGCGAATCCATTCCCCGGCACAAACCTCCAGACCTCCCCTTTTCATGAAAGCCCTCCTTGCCCTCTCTTGCCTGCTGGCCGTCGCCAGTTGCAAACCCGCCGCCAGCACTCCCGCAGCCGTTGCCAAAAGCGGCAAGCCCCAGGTCTATGTGGCCAACTACCCGCTGCAGTACTTTGCCCAGCGCCTGGGGGCCGATCTGGTGGATGTACACTTCCCTGCCCCGGCGGATGAAGACCCCGCCTTTTGGCAGCCCGATGATGACACCTTGGCCAAGTATCAGGGGGCCGACCTCATCTTCATGAACGGTGCCAGCTACTCCAAGTGGGTGGACAGCACCACCCTGCCCGATGAAAAAGTCATCAATACCGGGAGCCCCTATTCAGACCAATACATCGAGGTCAAGGATGCCACCACCCACAGCCACGGCCCCGGTGGAGAGCACAGCCACAGCGGCACCGCCTTCACCACCTGGCTCGACTTTCAGCAGGCCATTCTCCAGGCTCAGGAAGTCTCCAAAGCTCTGCAGGCCGTGGCCCCCGCCACCGCAAAGGATACCATCGCCCAGCGATTCGAAGCCTTGAAAAAGGATCTCACTGATTTAGATCATCGTTTGTTAGGCTTGGGCAAACGCATTGGTAAAACCCCGCTAGTCGCCTCCCATCCTGTTTACCAATACCTTGCGCGCCGTTACGATCTCAACCTCCAGTCCGTCCTTTGGGAACCGGAGACCGTACCCGATGACAAAGCCATAGCCGACCTCCAGGCCATCCTCGCCAAACACCCGGCCAAGCACATGCTCTGGGAAGGCACCCCGTCCCCTGCAAGCGTGACCAAACTCAACGCTCTCGGCATTCAAAGCCTCGTCTTTGCCCCCTGTGGCAACGTCCCGGAAACAGGCGACTTCTTCAGCGTCATGAAGGCCAATATTGAGGCCCTGGATAAAGCTTTCCCGTGACTCTAGGAAGACCTAAGGACAAAAGTTCGAACTGAGTTAACCATTGATAAAAAAAATGATTATTTGAATTTGACGTCTTTAAAGACTGTGTCAAACTCCACCTACCTTCAGCACGCACTTCCATGAAACCCATAGCCACCAACTCCTCCAGCCTCAGAGCACTCCCCGAGTGTCGAGCAGGGAGTTTTGGCATCGGATTGGAAGCAGGCATTACAGGCCTGGGCCATGACGAGATGTATCAAAGCACCCCGAACAGGGAGGTCCACGAGCAGTGCGGCTAAGCCGCAGGTTTTACCCAGAACCGGCCCTTTAAAAGCCCTGCTCGCCTCTCGAAAGGCGGCAGGGCTTTTTGCTTGCCCGCAGATCCCGCACCACCCCCACCGACCGGAAGATCTTTCCACCCATCCATTCCTCTAACAACCCATACCCCTGAGCCCCCCTCACCTGGACGGGGTCGCTAACACGTCAAAGCTCCGGCGTCTGTCGCCCAGACGCCGGAGTGAGACCCCGAATGACACTCGCAGATGAGGCCATGCAACGGCCTGCACAAGACCCGGTGAAAGCACCGTTTCGTGCACTCTGTGAAGATGAATTTTTGACACTATCAAGCGCGTAGTATTTCCTAAGCATTCAAGCTGAATGCAGAGAGTCCGCGCCCCTTTCCCGACATCACGAAGAGGCTTCCCGGAAGGTGTGCCATAAACACCGAAACATCCGCCGTGAAATACCCTGCGGGTGCGACGCCAGCGACGAGGTTAACCCCCTCCTCCCGTGCGTGGCAGCGGTGTTCGTTCTATTCAGACGTGACGTGACTGAAACCTTACCTAACTAAAAGGTGAATTTAACACGTCACGCATGAATGGCCGCACAAGTTCATCCGTATCGAGTGAGCTTCTGCGGCCATTCCAAAGAGCGGCGGTGGCAGATAAACCACCCGCCGCGCCAATCATCATGGAGCGTGGGGACTCGCCGCAGAGGATCGCCCACCACATTCCAGGGGACACAAGATCGCCCCGCCGGAATGTTAGGTCCGGGCAGGCTGTCTGTCCCCACGTTCCATGGCCTCGATCCATTTTCCAGAAGGGCTTGTAGTGTAGAAGTTTGCACGGCTGGCTCGCATCCAGCAAGTGACGGAGCATTACCGTCCTCGTCCACCTTTTTAGAAATTGCAGGGAGAGCCAGTGCTCGGCCCGGTCTCATAAGTCGCGCCCGGCTGGTGCAACTCCAGCCCCTGCATCCCTTTCATGCGGCGGTAGTTCGTTAAAGACACGAGCCTGGCTGTAACCCAGGAGTCCTTCGACCGACACGGAGCATTACCGTGACGCCGCACCTCTTTTCATTCAAAGCCCGCAAGGTGTAACAGACTTGCACGCGCCGCTTCTAACGGCTGAGGTTCCAGGTGCAAATCCTGGTGTGGGCACTTTCATTTTATCAAGGAGCACGTCCGGCACAGACGAGGAAACGGTCTTGAAAACCGCTGCGCCTAACCAGCGTCCAGAGTGCGATTCTCTGGTGCTCCGCCAATCTCTCAACCTCATGCAGCCAAGAGTGGCCGCATCACTTTCCCCTCCGTAGCTCAACAGCAGAGCACCCGGTTGATAACCGGAAGACCGTGGAGCGTCACCACGCAGAGGGACTTCCTTTTAGAACGCTGGATGGCTCAGACAGATGAGCGGCGGATTGAAGCTCCGCACAGGTTGGCGCGCTACCAACTCCAGCGACCTTTTCCCACGCGGCCTTGATGTAACAGCCAGCATGTCTGTCTTCCAAACAGAGCGCGCCGGGGCAGCACCGGCAGGCCGCACTTTTCTTCTCAATTATTATGAAACGTAAACTCGCCTCCATTCAGCTCGTCCATTCCATTCAGCCTATCCCGAATGCCGATGCGATCGAAGTTGCTCGCATTCAGGGCTGGCAATGTGTGGTCAAAAAGGGCGAGTTTCAACCGGGTGACTCAGGCGTCTTTTTTGAAATTGACTCCATTCCGCCCAACGACCCCCGATTTGAATTTCTTTGGCTTAACAAAAAGGTCGTCATCACCCAGCAGCCGGAAAATTTTCGCCTCAAGACATTGCGACTTCGAGGAGTTCTCTCTCAAGGTTTGTTGTTACCCTTGAATCAGTTTCCCGAAATCACTTCAGACTGTAGCTCGGGAACCGATGTCACCGACGTGCTCAAGGTCCGTAAATGGGAAGCGCCCTTGCCGATGGATGATGATGTCGCCGGGCCCTTCCTCTTGGGTGTGCCGAAGACGGATGAGATGCGCGTGCAAAGTGTGCCCGAGGTTCTCCATGAACTTTCCGGCCTGCCGTATGTGATCACCCTCAAATGTGACGGTACCTCCGCCACCTATGGTTACCACCGGGAGACAAGTGAATTCACCGTCTGTGGCCGTAACTGGAGCCTCAAACGTGGCAGCGGTGGTTACTGGAAGATGGCTGAGAAGTACAACCTCGAACAGTCACTGCAAACCTACCCTCATCTGGTCCTCCAGGCCGAGCTCGTCGGTCCAGGCATCCAGAAGAATCGTCTCGGGCTGAGTGACGTCCAAATGCGGGTCTTCAATGTGTATGACCAGAATGAGGGCCGTTATTTGGATCATCCCGAAGCCTCGAAATTTCTCGCGAAGATCCAGGTGCCCATGGTGGACATCGTGGAGCAGGGGGAATCGTTCGATCATTCCTTGGAGTCTCTCCTGTCGCTGGCGGAAGGCCATTACCCGGGCACTCAAAATGAGCGCGAGGGGATCGTCATTCGCCCGCAGTCGGAGCGCTTCAGCAGCACTCTGGGAGGCAGGCTTTCCTTCAAGGCCATCAGCAACCGCTTTCTCCTGAGCGGCGGCGATTGACCGCCTTCCATCACTCGACTCGGAGCGCGTTTCCAGCGTGCTCCGGGTCTCATTTTTCACTCCCTTCATGGTGTAATAGCAGCATTCCTCCCTGTGACGGAGACGGTGCCGGGGCAGATCCGGCTGAGGGAACTTTTCTAACCAACGGTGTGTTTAGCAGATGACGCGCACACTCAAAACCGCGTGCAAGACAAAGAGCCGAGTCAGCAGCCTGCAAAGCTGCCTTACCCAGTGCAAGTCTGGGGCACGCGTCCATTTTTTCATCGGATACGAGAGAGCCAGCGAACTCGCTTGTTTTGGAGACAAGAGGCGCCCGGGGCAGCACCGGGGTATCCGACCACTGTTTACGGTCAGTCGCTTAACAGTCAAAGCACCGGGCTCATAACCCGAGAGATGCGGGTGCAAATCCCGCCGGACCGATTTTGTGTTACGCCGCACTAGCCCAACTTGGCAGAGGCACTGAGCTTAGACCTCAGAGGTTCTTGGTTCGAATCCAAGGTGTGGCACTTTTTGTTAGTCCATTTCCACGTTTCCGTAGCTCAGCAGAGAGAGCGGCTGTTTACGAAGCAGCAGGCCGCAGGTGCAAATCCTGCCGGGGACACTTTTTGGAACGCGATCCGGGCGAGGCCCCGGGACTCTTTGCTAAAGAGATCGTGCGGCTAGGTGCCGCATGGGGAGCATGCCCTCCGCGTTCCGCCACTTTTGTGGGAGTCAGGTCCCTGCGTTTCAGCCGGGGTGTCGGCCATAGCACTTCGTCTGTCAGCGCAGAGCGCGCCTGCTCCCACAGAGATGACCCTGTCGTCTAACGGCTCAGGACATCCGGCTTTCTACCGGATAATACGGGTTCGAATCCCGTCAGGGTCGCCATTTTTGAACGGTCCAAAGCTTAGACAGCGAAGCAGCCGGCTTTTAACCGGCATAGCGGGGTGCATGTCCCCGTGGGCCGACTTTTGCATTCGTGATACGCGGATCCAGACAAACTCCGCATCCCATTTTCACCTCTTTAGTTTCTCATTCTAACCAATTATTCATGAACTCTCAATCACCCACCCGCCTCGGCATTCCCGAGGGGGCACCGCTGGGCTTCGGCCTAGCGTTCGTCGCCAATCATGCCAGCGCTGGCGGCGACCCTTCCCGGCTGGAGGAAGACATCTGCGCGATCATTGCGGATCCAGCCGCTTTTCTAGGCGATCCTTTGCGCGAGTCTTTGGCTCGCGCTCTTTATGCACCCGCTTACAAGCAGCGCGATGCCCTGGCCCCCTGGCAGCAGTGGGGCTCTGGTCTCGAAGCCGGGGCCGTACAGCAGCTGGCCAATGCCTGCGCGCTGCCGGTCGCTGTGGCCGGTGCGCTGATGCCGGATGCGCATCAGGGTTATGGACTGCCCATCGGTGGTGTGCTAGCGACGGACAATTGCGTCATCCCCTATGCGGTCGGTGTGGACATCGCTTGTCGCATGAGGCTGAGCGTTTATGATCGTAAGTCCAATATCATTCCGGGTCAGAAAGGTCGCCTCGCCAACATTCTGGAACGTGAAACCAACTTCGGTATGGGAGGTGCGTTTAAAGACAAACGAAATCACGAAGTCATGGACGAGGACTGGAATGTCAGCCCCATCACTCGGCGGTTTAAAGACAAAGCCTGGGCTCAGCTCGGCACGAGCGGTTCGGGGAATCACTTCGTCGAGTTCGGTGCCTTTGATGTGAAGGCAGATCAGGTGGAGGAGCTGAAGGAATCCGGTTTTGACATCCCACCCGGTGAATATCTAGCCCTGCTTTCCCACAGTGGATCACGCGGTGCAGGGGCTCAGGTGTGCCAGCACTACAGCCACATTGCCACGGAGCGACGCTACGACCTGCCAAAAGACATGAAGCACCTCTCGTGGCTGACCTTTGAGGAAGAGGCGGGCCAGGAATACTGGGCGGCCATGAACCTCATGGGACGATACGCAGCGGCTAACCATGCGTTGATCCACAAAGCCATCGCTAAGAAGGTGGGAGCCCACGTCATCCTCGACATCGAAAACCATCACAATTTCGCCTGGAAGGAGACGCAGGTCATCCAGGGCCAGGAGCGCGAGGTGGTGGTGCATCGCAAAGGGGCCACCCCGGCAGCGATGGGAGAACTGGGTGTCATCCCAGGCTCCATGGCGACCCCCGGATTTGTGGTTAGGGGCCGAGGCAAATCAGGCTCCCTGAACAGCGCCTCCCACGGTGCCGGGAGGGTGATGAGCCGGGCAGAGGCCAAGCAAAGCTTCACCTGGGGCGGTGTGAAAAAGCAGCTCGCAGCAGCCGGAGTTGAGCTGCTCAGCGCAGGCATCGACGAAGTGCCCGGAGTCTATAAGGACATCCACAGCGTCATGGCCGCCCAGCAAGATCTGGTGGAGGTGCTGGGGCAGTTCCAACCGCGCATCGTCAAAATGTGTCCGGCTGGAGACAAGGCAGAGGATTAAATATGGCCGCCCCGGATTCGAGGAATCGCTACGTGAATCCTCACTTTGCAGATGCCCTAACCTTGCCTTCGTCAGAGATCCCTTGTCAGGCGTAACTATAAAGCTGACAAATTTGCCACTTGGCAAATGCCTAAGTTGCTGCACGATAAGTGCCCAACATAGAGGAACGAACACCGCGTCGTCCCTTCGTGCCGTCAATTCCCGTCAATAAGGAGCCGAAGCATGAATGATGTGTTGAACAAATCTACTGTCCTAGTTTTAAACCGAAACTGGCAAGCCATCGGTGTGAAATCACCTGCCGATGCCTTTAGCATGATGGCCGCTGGCAATGCGACAGCGCTGAACATCTCTGCTGAAGATGACATGACACCCGTCACCTGGGAGGACTGGATGCGCCTGCCTGTGAACGAGGGCGACAACGCCATCGGCACCGTCCACGGTCCCGTGCGCGTGCCCACCGTCCTCGTCCTGGCCCGCTTCGACAGAGTGCCAAAGCGCAGGCCCAAATTCTGTGCCAAAGCCATCTGGGAACGCGATGGCGGCGTATGCCAATACACTGGGCGCAAGCTGAAGCCTAACGAGGGGAACATCGACCACATCGTCCCCGTTTCGCGCGGTGGCAAAAGCACCTGGGACAACTGCGTACTGGCCGATAAAAAGGTGAATAGCAAAAAAGGCAGCAAGCTGCCCGAAGAAGCGGGGCTGAAACTCCGTGTCCCTTATCCACATCTGACGCG
>DMMK01000411.1 GCA_003453085.1 Verrucomicrobiales bacterium | reverse complement strand
CCGCCATCGCGGTTTTGCAGATCCAGCAGCCAGGTGATGCCCGCCTGCGCAGGCCCCCCCGCCCCTTCCCCCGGCGTCAGCTTCATGGCGATCAAGGCCCCTGCGGTATCGTCCGCATCGGGCACGCCGCCGGGCAGGTCCGTCCACGCCCAGCCACCTGGGGCGGCATTGGTAAAGGGGTGCATCGTTTGATACTGCTGCCCTTGCAGCCAGTGGCGTACACGCTCGTCCGTGTGGCCCAGTGCTTTGCTGGCCAGGGTGGTACCCCAGGTGGCCAGATTCGTATCAATGGGCCAGCTGCCATCGGCCCGCATGGAGCGTTTTAAAAACGCCACCGCACCGGGGATGCAGGGGTGGTTTTTTTCCTCGGCTGCGGCCAGGGCCATGGTCACAAAGCTGGTTAGGGGAGTTGCCTCCAGGTAGCCGCCACTGCTGGGCTGAAGGGTCTTTAACATGGGCCGGATGCGTGGCCACAAAGCCGCCCGCAGCCATCGTAGCGGATTCCACCAGGCAGGCGGCGCATTTTTAAACCGCGCATGACCGATGGCGATCAAGGCGGGCAGGGCATAACTGACCACGGGCAGGCCCACCGCGCCGAACCAAGAGCGTGGCAAAGCGGCGAGCTCAAAGGGCAGCGGTAGCACGCGAGACCAGGCCTTTTCGCCCATCGTGCCGCCGATGGTACATAGCATGAGGATGGGCACAGAAAAAGTCTTGTCCTTGCCATACCGCCCGATGACGGACTGGGCAATCGCCTCTGGTTTCAACGAGCCGACTTGCCCCTTGATCCACTTTTCCACCTGGACCACAGCCTGCTCTGCGCCTGGGGCAGCGTACAGCGCACTCCAGCAGAGCAGCGTGGTGGAGAGATTGCTCTTGCTCAGCGTGGTGTCTCCCCAGCCTCCATCGTCATTCTGATGGGTGATGAGCCAGCGTGAGCCAGCTTCGATCATGTCGCGATGCGCCTCAGCATCCACCCCGCGCAAGGCCACCACCGCCGTGGCGGTGGACAGTGCACTGCTGGACAGTTCACCCTCCCAGTGGCCCGACTCCTGGCGCAGCGCCAGCAGGTGCGCTTCAGTATTCGCGAGAGCAAGGTGTACAGAATTTAACATGAGCGTCTGATTGTTCGTGCCGATACGCCGCGTTCAAGGAGAACCACCATGAGATTTGCCCTCCTGCCGTTTCTTTTTCTCGCCGCCACTGCTACTGCCGATGAACCGCGCTGGTTCAAGGGGAACACGCACACCCATTCTCTGTGGAGCGATGGCAATGACTTCCCGGAGATGATCTCGGCCTGGTATAAGGACCAGGGGTATGACTTCCTTTGCATGTCGGATCACAACACCCTGGCAGAAGGTGACAAATGGGTGGCGGAATCCACCATCGAAAAGAAAAAAATCACCCTGGGCCGCAAGGTGGTGGAGAAATGCACCGAACGCTTTGGTGCCGACTGGCTGGTCACCCGCCCGACCGAGAAAGGCGGTGTGGAAGTGAAGCTGAAGACCCTGGAAGAATATCGCGGGAAGCTGGAGGTGCCCGGTAAGTTCCTGCTGGTGCAGGCGGAGGAAGTCAGCGCAGGCTTTGCCAAATCGCCCATTCACATCAATGCCATCAATCTCACCGAGGCCATTCAGCCGGTGAAGGACCTGGTTTCCATCCGTGAGACGATGCGCACGAATTTGCAGGCCATCGCCGCGCAGGGCATGAAAAAGGGCAAACCCATCATGTCTCACCTGAATCACCCCAACTTTCGCTGGGCCGTGAGTGCCGAAGACATCGCCCACGTCATCGAGGACAAATTTTTCGAAGTCTATAACGGGCATCCTTCCACCTACCCAGAGGGTGACCCTGCCCGTGCGGATACCTCCACAGACCGCATCTGGGACATCGCTAATACCATCCGTCTGGTGGAGCTGAAGGCGGCACCGCTTTACGCCCTGGGTACCGATGACAGCCACCACTACCATGGCGGCACCGCCACCTCGGGTCGCGGCTGGGTCATGGTGAAGGCGGATAAGCTGGATGGCGATGCGCTGGTGGAAGCCATGCACCGGGGAGATTTCTACGCCTCCTGCGGTGTTAAACTGAAGGACGTCACTTTTGACAAAACCACTCGCAAGCTCACCGTCAAAATTCAAGGGGAACCCGGAGTGAAGTACACCACCGAATTTCGCGGCACACCGAAGAACTACAATCGTGCCGTCCAAGAGGTGCCCGCCCCTGCCGATGACAACTATCCCGTGCGCTTGAAGCACAGCGAAGACGTGGGCAAACTTCTCGCCTCTAGCCAGAGCCTAGAATCCAGCTACCAAATGACTGGCGACGAGCTTTATGTCCGTGCCATCATCATCTCAGACCAAGTCATGAAAAATCCCGCTACACCTGGCCAGCTCCAGAAAGCCTGGACACAACCGGTTGGCTGGCAGCCTTAAATCACCGGCCTGTTGGGTTTAAGGCCGTCGGCACATCCTGCCTTTTTGGATTGTAAGCGTCTTTACCTACTCATGTTCGGCACCGTCTCATGGGTTGCCTTTGCCCGGCAGCGTGCCATCGTGGCGGCCTGATGGATGCATTGTTCGGATTCCTGGCCTTGCCTGGGCGCGCTTTCTTAAACTTCCTGGCTTACCTGGGGCAGTTGGGCGCGCTGGTGGGCGAGCTGTGGGAGTCTCTGACGAAGGGCACCCTGCGCCTCCGCCTCATGGCGGAGCAGATGGTCATGATCGGCTATGGCTCCCAGGCGGTGGTGCTGGTCACCGGGGCCTTCACTGGCGCGGTGTTCACGGCGCAATCGTATTTCAAATTCAAGGACTTCGGCATCGAGTCTACCGTGGGCGGCATCGTCAGCGTCTCCCTGTGCCGGGAACTCGGGCCTGTGCTCGCGGGTCTCATGGTCACAGGCCGCGTGGGGGCCTCTATGGCGGCTGAAATCGGCACCCTGAAGGTGAGCGAGCAGATTGATGCCCTTCGTGTCATGGGGGCGCACCCGGTGGACTACCTGGTGCTGCCGCGTTTCCTGGCCATGCTGATTTCCATGCCGCTGCTGATTGCCGAGTGTATCGTCTTTGGCCTGGGGGCCTCCGTCATCGTGGGCACGGGTGTGTTCGGCATTCCCTTTGCCTGGTTCTGGGAGCATGTGCGGGACCATACCAATCTGGAGGATCTCAGCTTTGGTATGGTGAAGGGTTTTGTTTTTGGCATCCTCATCGTCATCATCTCCTGCCATCAGGGGCTGATCGCTTCCAATGGAGCCGTGGGAGTGGGCCTAGGTACCACCCGGGCCGTGGTTTATTCCTCCCTGGCTCTGCTAGTTGCGAATTTTTTCCTCACCCTGCTGCTGAACTACTTTTTCCCCCTGGGAACTGCAATGTGATGAACGAGCCTGCCCCCCCAGCCGCCAATCCAGACGTGCCTTTCATCCGCATCACCGGTTTGAAAAAAAGCTTTGGTGAGCAAAAGACACTGCAAGGCGTGGACCTCACCATCCACCATGGCGAAACACTGGTGCTCATAGGCCCCAGCGGTGAAGGCAAAAGCGTGCTGCTGAAGCACATCATCGGCCTCCTGCATCCCGATGCAGGCCGTGTGGAACTGGATGGCGTGGACCTGTGTAGCCTGAATGAACGGCAGTTGGTGAAGTTCCGTCGCCGCATGGGCTACCTCTTTCAAAACGCCGCCCTTTTTGACAGCCTCACCGTGGCTCAAAACGTGGCCTTCCCGCTCAAGGAATCCGGCGTGACAAACCAGGACGACATTGATCAACAAGTACATGAGGCCCTGGAACTGGTGGAGCTGGCAGAGCACAAGGACAAGATGCCCATCAATCTCTCCGGCGGCATGCGCAAGCGTGTGGGCATCGCTCGCGCCATCATCTGCCGCCCCGAATGCGTCTTGTATGACGAGCCTACAGCCGGTCTCGACCCCATCGTCACGGACGTGATTGACCAGATGATCATCCGTCTGCAAAAGCGCTTCCGCGTCACCAGCATCGTCATCACCCATGACATGGGCAGCGTGTTCAAGATCGCCGACCGGGTGGCCATGCTGAAAAACGGCGTGGTTTCCTTCCTTGGTACGCGGGATGAACTGCGCACTTCCACGAATCCTGACATCCAAAATTTCATCGCTGGCCGCTCCGGCCTCTGTGCCTAAGACCCGTATGACTAAAGATCGCAAAACAGAAATCCTCGTGGGCCTTTTCCTCCTCGTGGGCCTGCTGATGCTCGGCGGCATCATCCTGGAATTTGGCAGCCTGCGCACCCTCTTTCGCGATACCTACCGCCTGAAGGTGGCCTTTCCAAACGCCTCCGGCATCAAGGAAGGCTCCCCCGTTTTCCTCGGCGGCTCGAAGGTGGGCAAGGTGGCGAAGCACCCCGAACTCAATGAGACCTTCACCGGCGTCGTCATGACGCTGGAGATCTTCGACGTCGTGGACATTCCGGTGGATGCCACGTTTGGCATCGGCTCCAAAGGCCTCATGGGAGATGCCCTGGTGGAGATCAAACCTAGCGGTCTCCTGTCGGATAAATTTCTGCCGCATGACTATGACAAAATCATCGAAGGTAGCAAATCCGGCGGCCTTTCCGACCTGCAAGGTCAGGCCGAAGTGGTGGCCAAAAAAGTGGACCTCGTCCTCGACGACGTGCGCACAGCCCTGGTGGATGTGAAAGCCGCCATGGAGAAGGTGAACAAAGGCGCTCTCTCAGACACCACCATCACCGACTTCAAGGAAAGCATGCAGCACCTGAACAGCACCATGACCCGCGTGGATGAAAAGGTGCTGGGTGACGAAAATGCCAACAACCTCAAGGCTGCCATTGCCGATATCAAGGACGCTGCCGCCAGCTTCAAAGTCTCCGCCAAAAATGTCGAGGCCAGCACCCAGAAACTGGGTCCCATGATTGACAAGCTGGACCCCGTCATCGCCAAGGCAGATACCGCCATGGCCACGGCCGATGCCTCCTTGAAATCCATCAAAACCGCCGCCGACAGCTTCTCCGTCGCCGCCCGCAACATCACCTCCGGCAAAGGCCTCCTGGGAGCCTTGATGAATGACCCGGAGCTTAAATCGGAATTCAAAGACCTCATCACCAACCTCAAGCGCAACGGCGTCATCTTCTATCGCAACAGCGCCGACAAGGAACGCGCCCGCGAAGAATCGCAGAAGCCACCGCCTGTCTCACCCTTCCGTCGCTAAGACTCTTCTGAAGTGAACACGTCCTCGCTGCGTGGGGTGGCCGAGAACGCGGAACCTTCGGTCTTGCACCTCACAGACCGATAGGTTCAAGGAGTGACGGCGTCCCGCCGTCAACACGATGCCCACGACAGAGTAACCCTACCCGCAATTCCTCGACATCGAAGTCTCCAAAATTCTGGGGCTTCGCGTCAGAACCTAAACTTCACGTCAAATCCGAACTCAGCACGGAGTGAGCGCTGCGCAGCGCCAGATCTTTGGCCTGGGTGACGACGCGTGTCGCCGTGGCATCGAACTTGTAGGCGTGGCAGCTCGGACAGGTGACGGCACGGGCCACCACGATGGACCCACAGCCTTCGCAGACTTTGTACTGCTCGGGATGACTGGTGATCTTCTCGGCCTGTTTCAGCCGTTGATCCTTGGACTCGTCGGGTGCGCTCATGAATGTCTTCTCATGTTACGCCGCTGCCACCCAAAGCGCAACGTTCGGCCCTTAAGAAATTTATTTCCGAGGACGGACCTTGATCTCCACGCGACGGTTTAGCCCCTGTTCTTCCACGGTACCAGTGGTGGGAACGATGGGCTTGGTCTTGCCCATTCCCGCAGCCTGGATGCGATCCACACCCAGTCGCAGGGAGTCGCGCAGCCACTGCACCACGGCACCCGCGATGAAGACGCTGCCCTCCACAGCATACTCCAGTTCCCCATCGCCCAACTGCCAAGCCACGGTGGTGAGCA
>DMMK01000524.1 GCA_003453085.1 Verrucomicrobiales bacterium | reverse complement strand
AGCTCTTCGTGGCCCTTTACCTGCTGGAGTGCCTGCGCTGGCTGCCGCCTCGCAGCCTGCTTTTGCTGGGCCACGGATCTAGCTGGCAGGCCCGCCGCCCGTTTCAGCCTGTGGAGCTGGCGGGCGGGTCCCCGGCCCTGCTCGCCTTTCTGCCGCCTTTGCAGGCCCATGTCACCACCCTGCCCTGGCTGCTCGTTCCCGCTGCTGACGGGCTGGAGCTGCGGGCAGACCGGCTGAGGCCGCTGCTGCTGTCCTGGGAGCGCCTTTCCCCACGGACCGAGGGCCGTACCCTGCACTTGGCCCCAGGGCATCGTGTCCGCTGTCTCAGTGAGGAGCACGCCCGGCAGGCCCAACAACAAGTGCAACAATGGATTCCCCTGGCCCAGGAAGCCCGGGAGGCAGAGTTCCTCCGCCATGCGGAAGCCACCCTGAAGAGCGATCCGCTGACCGGGCATGCCGAGTCCCTCACCGGTCAGACGCGTCTGCTGCGCGGGCTGGGCAGCTTGATTTTTCTTTGGACCTTCGGAGTGCTCGTCGCTCTCTATCGTTGGTTAGGCGATGATGTGGAAATGCTCTGGGCGGCGGGCGTTCTCTTCGTGCTGCAATTCACCCAGGCCATCATCTTTTTCCGCCGGGCCAGAGGTCTTTCCTACCGCTTCTGGAAGACCCTCACCATCGCCCTGCTGCCCCAGCATGCCATGCGTGCAGCCGACCACTTTTGCCAGGTGGCCATGCCCTTTCCCAGCCACCCTCTGGCAGCCCGCAGCCTGCTGGGCGATGAAGCCTGGAAAAAGCTAGCGGCGCAGGTGTGGAAACAGACCCGCTACCAGGCTACCGCCACGGCCGACCTGCAGAGCCAGGCACTGGAGTCCTTCCTTGGGCAGCAGGGCCTCGCGGTGGCGGACCTGGAACCCGCGCCTGCCCAGCAGCCCGGCTCCGCGCTATACTGTCCCGGCTGCCAAGCTCAGTTTCAGGCTGGCGCGAGCCGCTGCCAGGACTGCGGCGGCATCGAACTGCGCGCTTTTTGACGCGCCCTCCCGCCTTGCGCAAAGCCGCGCAGCCGCTAGCCTCAGGGCGTGCCCCGCCTTGATCAACTGCTCTCCTCCCTCGGCTACGGTTCGCGCCGAGAAGTCGCGGATTTCGTGAAATCCGGGCGCGTGCGCCTTAACGGGGAAGTCGTTAAAAAAGCGGATACCAAGGTTCAGGCGGAAGACGTCACTCTGGACGGTGAGGCTCTGGAGGCACCCCACGGCTTGCTCGCCTTGTTACATAAACCGTTAGGCCATGTCTGCACTCACAGCGACGGCGAAGGCCCCACGATTTACGAGCTGCTGCCCCCGCGCTGGATGGCCCGCAAGCCCTCGGTGACCAGCATCGGCCGCCTGGACAAGGACACCAGCGGCCTGATCCTGATCACGGACCTGGGGCCCCTGGTCCACCGCTACACCTCCCCCAAGGCGGAGGTGGAAAAGATCTACGAAGTCACCGTGGACCGAGAACTGGACCCTGCCCTCGTCGCCACCTTTGCCAGCGGCGGCGTCATGCTGCGCGGTGAGGACAAACCCTGCCTGCCGGCGCAGCTTGAGATCACCAGTCCGCTCACCGCCAGACTGACGCTGATGGAGGGTAGGTACCACCAGGTGCGCCGCATGTTCGCCAGCCAGGGCTGGCATGTGGAAAAGCTGCATCGCAGCCGCTTCGGCGACTACACCTTGGGCGATCTTGCCCCGGGCGGATGGCGGATGCTCGATCAGCCTGAAGAGGTATAAAAAAAGGGCGGCATCGCTGCCGCCCTTTCGTGGGATGATGGTGAGGATCGTCGGAGATCAATGCTCCTCGGCATCCGGCTTCGGCTCTGGCAGGAACTGGGTGAGGATAGCACCGATGAGGGCGTAGCCACCGGCCACGCAGGCACCAACGATGGCGATGCGGGCGGGATCAGGCTTGTCAGAGGCGGCCAGGGTCAGGGTGATCCAGGCTGCGGCAGTGCCCAGTACTCGGCCCCCGATGTTGGCAGCAAAGCTTTCCCCAGTGCCACGAAGATGCATCGGGAAGACCAGCGGGATGTAGTTCCCCCAGAAGCTGAACTGGGCCACGGTGAGGAAACCTGCGACAAAGATGCCGATCTTGATGATGCCCAGGCTGTCAGGATTGTTGAGCTGGCCGGACATCCACCAGAAGAGCAGCGGGACCAGGATGAGCGAAGGGATCTGGAAAACGCGAAACAGGGTGCGACGGCTGACGATGACGACGGCCAGCAAGGCCAGGGCAATGCGGCCGATCATGCCACCGATTTCCTGCCAGAAGGTGATCTGAGCCACGGCTGCATCGCTAGCGTTGCCGCCGATCTGGCGTTTTTTACCGGCTGGGATTTCAGGTTTGCCCTCGGCCTTGGCTTCCTGCACCGCCTTGCCCACAGCGCCTTTGGCGGTGGCGATCATGGAGGCATGACCGGCTTCATTCGGTGTGTTCAGCGCCTGGGCACCAAGGATCTGCGGAAGCTGCTGGATGGCCCCAAAGG
>DMMK01000644.1 GCA_003453085.1 Verrucomicrobiales bacterium | reverse complement strand
GTATTAATGTGCCCAGCTAGCTGCTGAGGAGAGCGCATGGCATGACCGATGCTTAACTGGTTAGGTATCCCCCCAAACGTCTTGTGAAAAACCGGTTCTCCTTACCGATGGAAGTCCACGGATGCGAGTCACGGCACGGGGGCCCATCCGTCATGAAATTCCTCCTGCATCCTGCCGCCCACCAGCCCTCCGCGTGGATTCGGTCCTCCAGTGTGGCCATTTTGCTGCTTTGCCAAACCTACTTGGCACTGCCTGCTCGCCTAGAGGCCCAAGTGCTGACCTGGGATGCGACGCCAGGGACGCCTGGTTTGCAAAATGGCAGCGGCACCTGGAACACCACCGTAGCGAACTGGCTGGACTCCACCAATGCCAACGTGCTGTGGGGTAATACAGGTTTGGAAACGGCCCAGTTCGGCAGCACCACACCGGTGGCAGCCAATACGGTGAGCATTTCCGGCAACATGAATTTGAAGGGTATCAATTTCCTGGCGCTTGGGACGACCACCCCTGTGGCCGGGCAGCAATACGCTCTCAATGGCGCTGCGGCCAACACCGTGCTGAACTTCGGCGATGGTGGCCTCATCCAGTTCGCAGACTTTTCTTCGGGCGGCTCGCAGTTCGTCAGTTTTGGGACCAACCTCGCCCTGCAGGGGAGCAATCTGACACTTCAGAAAAGCGGAGGCACCATCACTCAGTTTGTGAACCTGAACATGACTTCCAATCCGAACCTGACGGGCATGTTGACCATCGGCAGTTACATATATGCGGGCATTGCAGCCCAGGCGACGATCTCGAATGTCAGCGGTATCACCATCCAAAACAACGGCACCCTGACCCTCGGTGGCACGGGCAATTATACCATGCCCATCACGGCCTCGGGGTTTGCCAATACTTACGCGGCCATCCGTGTGACAGGGAACAATGTGACCCTCTCGGGTGGCATCACCATGACTGGCAGCACGGGCGTGCTCATGCATTCCGGCAATACAGGCCTGCTCATCAGTGCCCCCATCACCGATAGCGGGTCCGGTTATGCCTTTCATCGTTTCACCCTAACGAAAAGTGATGGAACGGTGACGCTAAACGCTGCGAACACTTATGGCGGAAATACCGTGCTGGGCCGCACCACTTCCGGCTACACGGGCGGCATCACCGTGCTGGACTATGCTGCCGCCACGGCCCCTCAGCAGGACATCTTGTACAATGGCCTCGCCACACCAGGCGGGCTGGACCTCATCGGCAGCAATATCGGCAGTTCCGTGCTCATGCTGCCGGGCAAGGCGGGCACGGTTAATTCCCAGCGCCTGGGCAACATTAGCGTGCAGGGGTTTCGTTCCTCCATTGAGCTCACCTCCGGCGCGGGCGGGGAAATGAACCTCAGTTTTGGCACCTTAAGCCGCACCACCACAGGCACCATCGCCTTCACGGCTCCGGCCTCGGGGGCCATTAGCAGCAGCATGGCGGATACGGTTTTGGGGCCTTGGGCCACTTACAAGTCGGGTGTTGGTTTGGGAACTTGGGCGCAAGTTTCCGGTGGTGTTTTGACGAACTTCAGCGGCAGCACGCCCGCCGTGACCGCCACACCAGTCACCAGCGACGCCACATCGCATCTCATGCTGAATAGTAGCTCCACCGGACCTGTGACCCAAACGGGGGCTGTGGCAAACTTAGCCACGGTTTCCATGGCGGATACACAGGTGGATCGTACCATCCTCACGGGTGCAGGCAATACCCTGCGCCTCGGCATGGTGGGTGGTGTGCAGATCACTTCGAATGCGAAAAGCCTCACCATTGGTCAGCTCGGTGTTGCCAGTTCACTTTCTGCGGGTGGTGCCAGCGCAGGTGCCGGGCAGCTTTTCCTAACCAATCATTCGAATAGTTCCCTGCTCACCGTGCATTCCGGAATCACCAACAATGCAGGCGGTGGTGCCGTGACGTTGCTGGTCAATGGTTCCGCAGGGGCTACCACCATTCTGACCGGCACCAGCAGTCACACCGGTGGCACCGTGGTGGCAAGTGGCGCACTGGAACTCAGAAATGGGGCTGCTCTTGGCACCACGGGCGGCACCATCAATGTCATCGAAGGCGGCTCCTTGCGCTTCTCCAATGGCATCACCTTCAGCCGTCCCGTGACCCTTTCCGGCGTGGGAGCAAGCACTTCGGTGGATGGCGTGCTTCGCAACGTCAGTGGCAACAATACGCTCACCGGACTGATGACCCTGGTGGGGAATTCCACCTTCACTTCCGATTCAGGTTTGCTGACGATTCAGTCTGCGGCAGCCGCGACCAATGCCATCACAGGTACAGTGAATCTTAACATTGGCGGTCGTGGAGACACGGCCATCAATGGCCGCATCGGCATCGGTACTGGGTTGCTGACCAAGACCGGCAATGGCAGTCTGACCCTAGGTGGGGATAACAATTTTACGGGTGTCCTGACCATCAGCGCTGGGGTGCTACGGCCTACGCACACCAATGCGCTGGGCGTTTCTGGCACTACTTTTGGTTCCACTGTCATCAGTGCCGGCGCAGCCATGGAACTGGCGGGTGGCATCATCCTGGCGGCAGAGCCCATTTCCATCTCCAGCCTCGGGGTGGCGGGCAATGGCGGTATCCGCAATGTCAGTGGCAACAACACCCTCACGGGCCTCATCACCCTGGGCGGTGTCACCACCATCCGCATCCAGTCAGACAGTGGCAAACTCATCTTTGATACCCCCACCGGGGCTGCCATCACGCAG
>DMMK01000416.1 GCA_003453085.1 Verrucomicrobiales bacterium | reverse complement strand
TCGCAGGAGAGGTCGTGGCCATGGACTTGGTCTCCGACTCCACACGAATCGCCGGACGGACCTCCTCAGACGCCGACGCCACGGAAGTTTCCACCATCTCCTTTTTGGCGGGAACCGGGTCCGGTTTCGGAGCCGGGGCTTTGCTGGAAGCGACTTCAGTCTTTTTGCTCTCGGAGGCCTCCGATTTGGAAATGTCTGTTTTCGGTTCAGGCGGGGACTCGGCGACCTTAGAGGGCTGGGCCATCTTTCCAGCGTCGTCTGCAGCGACGGTTTCGGTAGGGGTCATCACCACCACCTCAGGTTTCGGAGGCTCAGGTTTGACCTCGATCTTGCCCACTCCAGGGATCATGCCAAAACCATAAAAGCTGGCGGAGCTGGTGGACTTAGGCAGAGAGAAATCAAAGACACTCACGCCTGTACGACGCTTCCCCTGGTAGGCACGGCCATCGCTGGCGCCAAAGACCACATGCTTGCCGCTCTTTTTCAGCTTGCCCAAATAGAGCATGACATGAGTCACCGGGATTTCACGCGGAGCGGTCGTGTAAGTGCCGGACCAGAAAAGCAGGTCCCCCGGCTGGAGCGCCGAGAATTCGGGGTGCGTCAGGGAATCGGCCTGCTGGACACGGTGCAGCAAGGTCTTGTCCTTCACCCAAGCCGCCATCTCATTCGATTGCCGGGGCACGCCTTTGAATCCAAAATCATGCAGCACGTAATAAATGGTGCCGGAACAATCCATGCCCCCCTTTTTCGGATCCGCCGAGCCAAAGGTGTAGGTCAGGTTGAGCTTGGTGAGACCCAGCGACTTTCGGATGAGCTGCTGAATCTGGGGAGCGTAGTGTTCGAAATTCTGAATGTCTTCCACTTCAATGCTGCTGACGGCTGCCACAGCGGGGCCTTCCGTAGATGGCCCTTCCTTGATGGCATCGGATTCCTTGGAGTCGGCTTTGGCCGCATCCGCCTTCGGTTTGGCTGCACTGCTCTTCTCCGCAGCAGCTTTGGAGGAAGAGCCGGACTTGCTGCCCTTTTTCTCGGCAGTCTGGGCCTGCGTCATCGCGGCAAAAGCCACCAGAGCGAACGTTAAGATTCGTTTCATACTCTACTTTTGAAGCAAGGCCGGGGCCGTTTGTTCACATCCGCCTCATTTCACGCCATCTGCACGGGTCTAAAACCCGCATTTACCAGGGCAAGACTCGCCATCGGGGCCTGGAGCATATCGCCGACGGCCCAGCCCTACTTCGGGGGCATCCGTGGCAAAACGCCCCGGAGATTGCAACCAATCGGGCGTTTAGCCTGATTGAGGGCTGTCGTAGAGTCACCTTCATCCAGGCTGAATCCGCCACCTTATGGCAGTGGCGAACCCTTGGCCCCGATGCACCAGAGCATCTTCTCCGTGCGCACATAGATGCGGCCATCGCCAATGGCGGGAGTCGCATTGATGGTGCTGTCGAGTTTGTTGGCAGAAAGCTGCTCAAACTTGTCACCGGCTTTCAGGACAATGAGATCGCCCTGCTGGCTGCCGCAGTAGATTTTGCCATCGCCCGCCACCGGGCTGCTGAAGAACTTGCTGCTGCCGCTGCTGCCATTCACACGCTCCTCGTAGATGAGTTCGCCCGTCTTGAATTTGACGGTCTTCAAGATGCCACCGTCGCCCAAGAGATACATGTTGTCACCCATCACCAACGGGGAGGGCACATAGGGCAGCCCCTTGCTGAAGGTGAAGTTCACCGGCTTGGGCTTGGCCCCAGTGATGTCGATGGCGGCAAATTCCTTCACCCCGCCGCCGGTGCCGAAAGTGCAGAAATACACGCCATCATGCAGGACGCCGGAGCCGAGGCTGCGCTGCTTGTAGCCCTCATTGTGTTGCCAGTTGATCTTGCCCGTGGCCGGGTCAATGCCCATCACGCCGCTGGCATTGTTGGTGCAGATGATTTCCTTTTTGCCATCGGCCCGCACATTCAGCACAGGCGTGGAGTAGGTGTTCAGGCAATTCGGAATCTCCAGGCGCCAGACCTGCTTGCCCGTCTTGGCATCGAGGCCCACCACGCAGCTTTTCCATTTCTGCTGCTCGGGATCCTCGGTGTAAACCTTCCCGTCACGCTGCCAGTCGAACTCGCTGCGCACAATCATGATGCCATCCACCACAATGGGGGAGACCCCAGTGCCATGCTCATGGATGTAATCGGCCACATGCTCGTTTTTCCACACCTGCTTTCCGCTGTGGTCCAAGGCCAGCGCCTGGATGGTGGTGCCAGTTCCCCAGTTCACGTAAATGCGCTCTGCATCCACAAAGACCGAGCTGCTGGCAAAGCTGTTAAAATTATGCTTTTTATGCTCAGCAAAGTTTTCTTCGTGCCGCCACACTTCACTGCCGTCTTTAGCGCTCAGGGAAATCACCGCATGTTTTCCAGGGCCGGTTTCTGCCGTGACGAAAATTTTGTCCTCCCAAAGAACTGGAGAAGACCACCCCTTGTCCAGTTCCACCTTCCAGAGGGTGGATTCCGCCGTCACGGACGCTGGCAGGCCGCTGGTTTCAGCCACCCCCGTGCCGTTAGGCCCGCGAAAGCGGCTCCAGTCCGTCTTGGCTGAGGCGAAAGTGGCAAACAGGAGTGCGAGGGCAAAGGTGACTTTCATGGATGGCGGGCAGAATGACGGACGCTTGTATCGTTGGCGAGGCCCATTTTCTTTCGTCAAAGACTTTCCCCGCCCCCTCAGAATCGGCAGTTGACCAGTCTCGTCCAGACAGTTAGGCTGATTTTGCAGTTAATCAGAGCATCGGTGCTCTGAGGCCGACTACCCCCACCTAAACTTGCGGAATGTGCCACGCCAGACCTCTGATCGTGCCTAAAGCTATGAATGGACCAGCGATAGCATCGCGGGGCGGCCTCATCGTGACTTGTGGTCACACGCACCGGGACCCCGTGTGGTCCGGCTCAATCAACTGCGGCACCCAATGGGGCTGCGACGATCCGCATCGGCGGTCCGTCACCCGGCCCGGCCTCGTGGATGTGACCTGGAGTCCATCCCCA
>DMMK01000437.1 GCA_003453085.1 Verrucomicrobiales bacterium | reverse complement strand
AGCCATGCACCATGCCCGGCCTTGCATCGTGAGCGACCTGCCCGGATCCGGCATGCCCTGGGTCGTCTCAAAGGCCGATGGTGGCTTGCGCGTTCCTCCGGAAGACGGTATTTCGGGCTGGCGGGCGGCGTTCCAGCACTTGCAAGACCTGCCCGAACAACGCGCGGCATTTGGTGCGGCGGGACAGCGTGCCTTGCTTGAATATTTCTCGATTGCCGCCTGCGCAAAAGCGCTCGCCACCAGCTATAAGCTGGTGACCCCAGAGGCGGAAAAACCGGCTCGGGGCAAGGACCTCCTGGTGGTAATCCCCGCGCGCAACGAAGCCGGCACCATCGGCAGCGTGCTGCAGCATCTGCATGCGCAGGGCTGGCACGATGTGCTGGTCATCAATGACCAGAGCACGGACGATACGGCAACCATTGCCAGCGCGGCAGGTGCCCGCGTGCTGAATCCTGTGCTCCCCATGGGCGCATGGGGTGGCATGCAAGCGGGTATTCGCTATGCGTTGCTGCATGGCTACCAAGCAGTCATCACCATGGATGCCGATGGCCAGCATGAGGTCAACGAGATTCCTGTTTTGCTGCGAGCGCGGGATCAGGCCGACCTGGTGATAGGAGCCTACCCAGAGCGCGCCAGTCGCACGCGGCAACTGGCCTGGAACTGGTTTCGCCACCTGGCAGGTTTTGACTTGCGCGACCTCACCTCGGGATTCAGGCTCTACAACGCCGAAGCCATGCAGGTACTCGCATCGCGTGAAGCCACCTTGCTGGACTATCAGGACTTGGGCGCCCTGCTACTGGTGCGCCGCGCCGGTTTGCGTATTGTCGAAGTGCCCGTTTCCATGAATCTGCGCGCGGTCGGCAAGTCGCGAATTTTCAACTCATGGTTCAGTGTGGCCAAGTACATGGCGGCCACCACGCTGCTATGCCTGGCGCGGTGGCAAGTGCGCCGAGCAAGCCGTCGCGCTGCTCCTTGATTCTCAGCAGCGTTTCATTGGCCAAGGCGTGGAAACTCGCCCACCATCACCCCTTGGCATCGGTTTATCTACGCTAGCTCCCTAACTAAGCGGGGGACCGCAAGCAACGCCCCTCCGATGCCTGCTTTCGGCGACAACTAACGCTACCGGAGTTCTCGCAAAGCAGCGTTATCTGCCTCCAATATGGCCAGCCGCTGATTGAGGCGCCTCACATCTCTTTCCACCCGGGTATTGACAATGTCGGTGTGCAGCGTCTTGACGAGGACGATCACCACAGCCACCAGCAAAAGCAGAGCGGGCGGGTAACTGATGCCCACCACCACCGCGAGACGATCAATCAGACCCGGCCAGACTCCCAAGACGGCCGCAGCCCCCGCGACCAAGATCCAGAACAGGCCGTGCAGAAGGTAGAGGTGATCACGCCGGACGAGCAGCAGAATGACGGCAGCAAGGCCGATGCCCAGCAAGGTGGTCGTGATTTGAAGTGGCGCCATGATTGAGAGTTGTAAGAAGACCAGTTGCATGCAGACGCCTGTGCGTCCGCCGGCCACATTCGCAATGCGCCCCGTCACCTAGGCATCCAAACCTCTGAACGGAGCGATGGATTTTAACGTTCGCCCACAAACCGTTTCCCTCCTTCAGGCCGCTAGATCGTTAGGACACCAACTGGTACCAACATCACTTGCAAAGCGGTTAATTCAGCGTAAGCTCAGCACGCGTTACAGAGAGTAGTGATAGCAAATATCCAACTGGAGGTTCCGATGCGCAAACCCAACATTTACATCTTCATCTGCGGCCTTCTTCTGGCCGCGTCCGCAGCCCATGCTCAAGCCACGCGTACGTGGGTGTCTGGGGTAGGAGACGACGCAAATCCCTGCAGCCGAACGGCTCCTTGCAAAACCTTTGCGGGTGCAATCTCCAAAACTGCAACCAACGGGGCCATCAACGTACTTGACCCAGGTGGTTTTGGGGCAGTCACAATCACCAAGAGCATCACTATTGATGGGGCAGGTGGGCAGGCTGGAGGCATACTCTCTGCCGGGACAAATGGCATCATCATCAATAACGCGGCGGCACATGTTGTCATTCGCAATGTTGTCATCGACGGTGCGGGCACGGGCATCAACGGCATCAATGTCTTGAGCGCGGCGGGAGTCATCCTCGACAATGTCAGAGTGTCCCGAGTTACCGGCCAATGCGTCAATTTTGCACCTACAACCCCGGCAGATAGCAATCTCGCCATTCGCAAATTTCTCGGTGACCACTGTGGTGGCGGGGGCATCTGGATCGTTCCTGGTCCGGCCACATTGGCTACCGTATCTATTTCCGACACTCGTATCGACCAAAGTCAACGCGGTATCCGGGCTGATGACGGAAGCGACGTATCCATCGTGAATACGATCGTGAGCTCCAATACCAATGCAGGTTTTATTTCGAATAGCGTATCGCGCCCTGTAAGCATGAGCATCGAAAATTCGGTCTCCGACGGCAATATTCAAAGTGGTGTGCGCTCGTTTGGTGCGCAATCGTCAATTCGCATTTCGTCCAGCACCATTACCAACAACACCGGACTGGGCCTAGAAACATTATCGGGAGGACAAATCCGGAGTTTTGGGAACAATAGGAATTCTGGAAATTATGGCGGCAACGGAGCACCTACAAGCACGTTGAGTCTGCAGTAAGCAGCGAATAAAAAAGGCTCCATCAAGGAGCCTTTTTTATGTGATGCTGCCGTGCCCGCACATCATGCTGATGGCTTTTCCGACTTCTCGCAAACATCCAGCCCAGGCCACCTAAGGCAATTCATCTATCTACTTGCACTTTCGAG
>DMMK01000312.1 GCA_003453085.1 Verrucomicrobiales bacterium | reverse complement strand
ATGCGAAAAGGAGGGCAATGAGGCAGCGCAGGGCGTTCATGATCACGGACTTGGGAGCAGGCCTCATTCCACCAGAAAGAGATCGTTGGCACAAGCAAAACTCCGTGACGGCTCAGGGCCGTGTTTTGGCGCACTGGCCAAAAGCTTAGCGTTTTACGCGAGGGGTCAGCAGGCCGACGAGCAGGCGCTCCAGGACCACTTTGTTATCCAACTGGGTGGTGACGAGTTTCACATTGGCGTCCAGGCAGGCGACGAGGGCGGCATGGAGTTCTTCCAGAGTGAAGCGCCCGGCTTCATTGAGGGCCAGGAAAAGCGGGTAGGCATTGAAGCCGCTGCCATCCTTCTTACGGGGCAGATGCGAGGTGGCGCTGCTGGGCAGGGCGTCCAGGCTGGAGGTGAAGCCGCTGTAGTTCGACTTGTTCACCTTGTACTTCGTGGCCAGCTCCTTCACGATGAGCAGGCTGCGCACACGGGGAACGATGGCCCCAAGGAGGATGCCGATGGCGTTTTGCCCCTGAAAAAGCAGCACGCCGAGGAGCTCCAACGCACGCTGGAGATCGCGTGCGCCGATGGCGTTGCCGATTTCCCAAATGACGCCGGAACGGCTGAGGGAGACGAGGCCACGCACGGTATTGATGCCGCAGCGGCGGCGTTCACCGAGGTAGAGATCAATTTTGACGATCTCGTTTTCCAGCTGGCGGGTGTCATCCCCGGCCATCTGTACGAGAAGATCCAGTGCACCACTTTCAAAGGTAAGTCCCAGTTCACGAGCTTTCTGGCTAGCATGGGCCATGACGGCACCTTCCCAGCCAGCCTTGCTGGTGTCGGGTTTGTCGAAGACTTCGATGGCGGCCAGTTTGCCGAGGCGCTTGTAAGCGGTGCGGCGCTTGTCTATCGAATTGGCACTGAGGACAAAGCTGACATCAGGGCCGAGGCCCGCCTCAATGACGTCGAGGATGTTTTCAAATCCCTGCACGGCCGCCTGCGATTTGCCAGTCTGGTTGTCGCCCAGAAAGTTGGCCCCTTTCAGCCAGACAATCTTGGCCCCGCCAAAGAAGGGCATGGTCTGGAGGGCCATGATGACGTTTGAGCAGATCTGCCCGGCGTGCTCGGCATTGTCGGCATTGCCCTCGACGATCTCATTGGCAAACTCATCGGCCCCAGGAGGCGTGAGGCGCTGCACGGTCTTCATGGCCATCTCCTTCACCCGGGCATCGTCGGTGCCCAAGATGGCATGGACCTGGCTGGCGGGAGCTGTCTTTTTCGGAGGAGGCATGGGAAGGGACGTGATGAAAACGAGTTTTTTGACAGGAACCCGGCCTGAGGCACTGATCAATAACGAATAACCTGCAACCAACCACTTCCATCTTCCGTCTCCCCGCATTAATGTAACTTATGTCCGGCCCTTCCACGCCCTCCTGGTGGCAGATCGCGCGCAATCTGGCGCGGCAGGGCCGTTCGTGGCTGAGTGAGAATCTGGCGGACACGGGGCTGGATCCCCTGCCCATCCGGCGCTGGCTGCGCGGGTACGGACCGCGACGGTTCCAGGCAGACCTGAAGGCGGGCACCTCCGTGGCGCTGCTGGATATCCCGCAGGGCATGGCCTATGCCGCCATCGCGGGCCTGCCGTTGCAGTTTGGCACCACCTGTTCAGCCGTGGCGGGGATCATCGGCGCGCTGTTTTTAAGCTCCCGCTTCACCGTCCTCGGCCCCACGAATGCGACGGCCTTCATGATTTTTTCCTACTTTGCGGCGGATGCGCATCTGGACCGCATCAGCATGATGCCGCTGCTGGTCTTCATGGTGGGCAGCCTGCTGCTGGTGGGCTCCTTTTTAAAGGTGGCGGAGCTGGCGCAATACATCAGCCGGGCGGTGATGGTGGCCTATGTCACCGGCGCGGCACTGCTCATCATCGCCAATCAGGCGGGGAATGTGCTGGGCATCGGCACGCGCATTGTTTCGGAAGATGGCCAGGTCTTCCAGCCGCGCACCTTTCCCGGCATCGTCTGGCAGCTGCTGCAAAACATCTCGCAGACGCATTGGGAAAGCCTGCTGGTAGCGGCGCTGACGGCGGGGATCTACTGGGGCATCCGCCGCCTGCGGCTCACCTGGCCAGGGCTGGCCATCGCCCTGGTGGCTGCATCCTTGATCGGCCTGGGCATGAAGATGCTGCACCTAACGGTGCCCACGTTTGCGGGTGCCCCGTTCACCTGGCTGGATTTGCTGCCCCCTTTCCCGGACTTTGCCTCGCCGAAGTTTTTATCTGACTTCAGCCGCCTGTTTGGCCTGGCCATCGCGCTGGCCTTCCTATCCACGCTGGAAAGCTCCACCATGGGCAAGACCCTGGCCGGGCTGAAGGGCCAGCGGGTGGATCCCAACCAGGATATGTTTGGCCTGGGCATGGCCAACCTGAGCTGTGCCTACCTCAGCGGCATGCCCTGCTCCGGCTCGCTGACCCGCAGCGCGCTGAACTTTGCCAGCGGGGCCCGTACGCCGATCTCAGCCATGATCAATGGGCTGGTCTGTCTGGTGGGTGCGCTCACGCTGGGAAGTTTGGTTGGCTACGTGCCGAAGGCTTCCCTGGCGGTTCTGATCATCTGCGTGGCCTTGTCCATCATTCATCGCCGCCACATCCGCATCTGCCTACAGGCCACGGGATCGGATGCCTTCACGTTTTTGCTCACCCTGGCCGCCACGCTGATGGTGCCTCTGCACGTGGCCATCTTCACTGGCGTGGGCGTCTCCCTCATGCTGTATCTGCGCAAGGCCAGCCGCCCCTCCCACATCGAGTATGAATTTAACGAGGAAGGAAACTTGGCCGAAGCGAGCCAGCCAGGGATGCGGCAAAATCCGGCCATCTCCATCGTCCATGTCGAGGGGGAGCTCTTCTTTGGTGCGGCGGAACTCTTCCGCAGCCAGGTGCAGCAGGCCTGTGCAGACCCGAACCTGCGCATCATCATCCTGCGGCTGAAAAACGCCCGCCACATGGATGCTACCTCCGTGATGGCCCTGGAGGACCTGGTACGGGCGCTGCGGGCCGATGGGCGTGATCTCCTCATCAGCGGAGGGATGAAGGACATCTACCGCGTGCTGCGGGATTCCGGCATGGTGGAAGTCATCGGCAAAGACAACCTCTTCCCCTCCAGCCCCAGCAACCCAAATGTGGCCACCCGCAACGCGCTGAAACGTGCGCAGCAGATTCTGGGCACCACCGAGGCTGAGGTGAAGATCTTCTTTGACCCCGGCAAGAAGAAGGAGGCGTAACATCTTCTCATGCGAGGTGTGCGAAAAGAAAATCTGCCAGTCAAGCTTTGCAGCGTCTGCCAGCGCCCTTTTGCGTGGCGGAAGAAATGGGAGAAGGTGTGGAACGAAGTGCGCTACTGCGGTGAGGCCTGCCGAAGAAAAAAGGTGCCCAGCAACTCGGCTTCTCCACCCACAGTCCGCCCTGTTGACTCGGGCTCCAGATTGACGGATAACCCCCAAAGAACATGAACGATCTGGAACGACGCATCCTCGCCGCCCAAGGCTATGTGGAGCTGGGTCTCCATGAAGAAGCCCAGGCAGAGCTGGCGCATTTGCCCCCCTCTGCTGCCCAGCGTGCAGATGTCATCGAACTCAGCGTGCTCTGCCACATGGGGGACCGCCGCTGGGCCGAAGCCCTGGCGCTAACCCAAAAACTCTGCGCGCTGGAACCAGAAGAACCCGGCGGCTTCATCCACGCCGCCTATTGCCTGCATGAGCTGGGCCGCACCACCGAGGCGCTGGATTTACTGGCCCGCGGCCCCGCAGCCTTGCGGACCAAACCGGTCTATTACTACAATCTGGGCTGCTACCTCGCCTGCCTGGGGGAAGATGAAAAAGCCCTGAATTTACTGAAGCAATCCTTTGAAATGGATGGCAGTCTGCGCAGCCACGCCCGCAAAGATCCCGACCTCGACCGACTGCGAGCGAAGCTAGACAAGAACTGAAATGCATTCCATCTCGCCCACTGCCAAAACCGCCATCACCGAATGGTTCGAAGAGAACTTCCGCACGCGAGGTGAACTGGGAGCCTCGGTTTCCATCTGGCAGAACGGTGTGGAAGTGCTGTCGCTGGCCCAGGGCTATTGCGACCGGCAAAGCACCCGGCCCTGGGATGCCCGCACACTGGCACCCGTCTTTTCCTCCACCAAAGCCCCGGCGGCCGTCTGCTGCCTGATGGCCCTAGAGGAGGCCGGATTGCCGCTGGACTGCGCTGTCTCCGAGGTCTGGCCTGAGTTTGTGGGAGGAGGCAAAGGGGCCATGCAGTTTGCTCATCTGCTCTCCCACACATCAGGCCTGTGTGCTCTGGACGAGCGTGTGCCTATCTTCAATTATGAAGCCGTTGTGGAGGCCCTGGAGCGTCAAACGCCTCTCTGGGAACCCGGCACCCGCCAGGGCTACCACGCCCGCACCTTTGGCTTTCTGATGGATGAAATCGTCCGCCGCATCACCGGTGTCGATTCCCTGGGCGTCTATTTCCGTGAGACCTTCGGCGAGCCGATGGATCTGGATTTCTGGATCGGCCTGCCGGAGGAGCACTGGGGCCGCGTCTCCCCGGTGTATCCCGGAAAAATCAGCATCGCCAACAGCGACCAGCCTTTCCTCAAAGCCTACAATGCAGGGGGAACCCTGACTCAGCGTACCTTTACCAGTCCCTTTGGCCTCAATGCCGTGAGCGAGTTCAACACCCCTGCCCTCTGGGCCCCAGGCTTTGCCAGCATGGCATAAAATTTGCCCAGGCCGTGCGCACTCCCCACACCGCCCATGCTGGCAAAGCCTGGGG
>DMMK01000281.1 GCA_003453085.1 Verrucomicrobiales bacterium | reverse complement strand
CAGGCTTGTTCTTATGAACGGTTTGCAAAACGGGTCACGGCTCCGTTAGGCTGTGGCAAACGCTTTCGGCTGCCTTTTTGTTCACTCAGCTCAAACGATTGAGCCGGCCATCTCTTGGAAATGAAAGCAGTCAGGCCGATTTTCCGTAGTGGGTGGATGAAAAGACGCCGTTGTTTGTCCCTACTGGTCGCTGCACCCGCCCTGGCTTCCGCCGCAGAGCCATCACCCCTTTTCATCGAAGGTTACGCGGCCCGTCTAAGTGTCGCTCAGGGCGAGGAGATGGCTCTGCATGTCAACACCAGCGGGGCAAAAATTGAGGTGGAAATCGCCCGACTGGGTGCCGAACGGGTAGTCGTTTGGAAAAAGTCCGGAGTGCTGGGAGTAAACCATCCGGTGCCGGAAGATGCCTCATCCCAGGGCTGCCGTTGGCCTGAAAGCCTGCGAGTTCCCGTCGCGAAGGATTGGAAATCAGGTTATTACGAAGTCAGCTTTCGCACGGCTGATGCTGGGGGCAAATGGACGCATCGCAGCCGACGAACTGCGGAAGGCAGCGCTTTTTTCATTGTTCGCGCGGCGCAACCAGGCAGCCGCTCCAAGATACTGCTCCAATTGGCCACCAACACCTACAATGCGTATAACAACTGGGGTGGGTTCAGCGTGTATGCGTATAACAGCCTTTCAAACAACCAGGGGCACCGTGTTAGTTTTGAACGGCCAGCGGCCTCCCAATTTTCACGCTGGGAACTGCCGTTTGTGAAATGGGCCGAGTCGAATGGTTACGAACTGGAATACGCCGTCAATTCGGACCTGGAATTCTGTCCAGAGATGCTGGCCAGTTACAAGCTGGTGCTCAGTGTGGGGCATGATGAATATTGGTCCACCCCCATGCGGGACCATTTGGAAAGCTGGATCGGCAAGGGCGGAAACGTGGCCTTTTTCAGCGGCAATACCTGCTGCTGGCAGGTGCGCAGTGAGGATGAGGGGCGTGCCTTCACCTGCTGGAAGCAAAACTACCATCTCGATCCCATTTTCCAGACCCGGGAGTTTCAGACGCTGAGCACGCTGTGGAGCCATCACCTGCTGCAACGCCCGGAAAATGCCCTCACGGGCGTTGGGTTTCTGTGGGGTGGATATCGGCGCAGCCACGGCCAGTTCATGGAGGATCACGCGGCCTATCAGGTCCACCGCCCGGATCATTGGGTGCTGGCGGGAACGGGCCTGAAAACCGGAGACCAGTTTGGCGATAAAGACACGGTGGTAGGTTATGAGTGCGATGGCTGTGAGCTGGAGTGGAACGACGGGCTGCCATTTCCCACAGGCCGCGATGGCACACCCAAGTCTTTTGAGGTACTGGCCACCTGCCCGGTGCGCTGGCACCCCGATGACGCGGAATGGTATGAACGCTGGGAAAAAGGCCGCACAGGGGCCGCTTGCATGGGCCTCTACACACGCGGGGGCACTGTTTTCACCGCAGGCACCACGGACTGGGCGCATGGTCTGCAAGGTGGCGATGCCTCTGTGCAAAAGATCACTCGCAATGTGTTAGACCGTTTGTCGGCATGATCGGGGATCATTACCGCTGTCTGGGCCCTCGCTCCTCCCGCCTCTTATGATCAAAGCTCTCCTTTTCAGCGGCTTACTGCTTCCATCAGCCTATGCCGGACTGACTCCTGAATCGGCGGTAAAAATCGCACCACTGCCCACCGCGGCTGAGCTGGGTGGTTTGCTTTTTGCAGATCTGAACGCAGACGGGCATGAAGACCTCCTCATCTCCAATCCGCAGAGTTATGGCGTCTATCTTTTCAACCCGGTGGCCAAGAAGAACGTTCAGTGGGAAAAAGGCTGGACGCAGGTCCTGCGCGAAGGCCGTGCTGGTGACGCCTCCAGCCTGCCGCTGCTGGTGGATGGAAAGGGGCAGGGGACCGGAGTGCAATTCAAAGACGGGGCTCTTCGGGATGCCCAGGGCACCGTACTCATGCCGCTGGCCGAGTTGCTGCGCGTGCCGGGGCCTCTCCCTCTCTCGCCAGAAGAATCGCTCAAAGCCCTGCGGGTGAAGCCAGGCTACACGGCCAGTTTGGTGGCCCATGAGCCGCTGGTGCAGGACCCCATCTTTGTGGACTGGGATGCGCAGGGGCGCATGTGGGTGGTGGAAATGGGCGACTACCCCTTTGCCCCGGGTGAAAAAACCACCGATGGCCGTGGCGGGCAGGAAAAAGTCTCGCCTCTGCAAAATGGTCGTATCAAGATCCTGGAGGATACGGATGCGGACGGTGTCTATGACCGCGCCACCCTCTTTCTGGAGGGACTGCGGCATCCTACCGGACTGGCTTTTTGGAAAGGGGGTGTTTTCATTTCTGCCATTCCAGACATCCTCTATGCCGAGGATACCGATGGTGATGGCGTGTGTGACAAACGCGAGCCCTGGTTCACCGGCTTCACAGCTGGGAACCCCCAGCATCTGGTGAATGGCTTTGCTTGGGGGCTGGACGGTTGGTTTTATGGCGCGAATGGCGACAGCGGCGGGGACATCACCTGCCTGAAAACGGGGGGCAAAGTGAAGCTTGGCACCCACGACTTCCGCTTTCATCCGGTCACTGGCGAATTCCGGCTGGAAACCGGGCGCTCCCAGTACGGCAAATGGCGGGACGACTACGGCAACTGGTTTGGTAACAACAACAGCATCCTCGGCTGGCACTACCATGTGCCCATGCAGTATCTGGAACAGCACACGGAGTTGGTGGCCAAATCGGTGCGTTCAATCCTGAATGCGGATACCCGTGTCTTCACCATCAGTCCGCCGATTCGACGCTTTAACTGGGCCGGGGCCACGCAGGTGCTCACGGCGGCCTGCTCGCCCATGCCCTGGTCAGACGATAAACATGACTGCCTGCTGATCTGCGAACCGGCCAACAACCTGATCCGCCGGGATGTACTGGATTATACCCGTTTTCCGCTCATCAGCAGCCGGCATCCTGACGATGCGGAGGCAGAGTTCATCGCTAGCACAGACAATTGGTTTCGGCCTTCATTGGTCCGGGAGGGGCCCGATGGTGCTCTGTACGTTGTGGATATGTACCGGCTGGTGCTGGAGCATCCCGAGTGGATCCCTGCCGACATCGTGAAGGGACTGGATCTTCGTGCGGGGGAGGATCGTGGCCGCATTTTCCGCATCGCAGGACTTGCGGCCCGGCAAGATGGTAAACGGGTGCTGGAGGACTTGCCTGTCGCCATGCGTTCGGCCCAGCGGTGGCAGCGCGATTCAGCCCAGCGACGCTTGCTGGAGTCGGGTGATCGCACGGCCCTGCCCTGGCTGTTGGCTCTTGCTCAAGAGGTGCAGGCGACACCAAGGGTGCGTCTTCAGGCGGCCTGGACGGCGTTCCTACTGGAAGAAAAACATCGTCCGGCGCTGCTGGCCTTGTTGCAGAGTTTCCACCCTCAGGTGCGAGGGGCGGCCCTGGTCGCAGCAGGCAGCCAGGACATTTCTTCGGCTGAACTCGCCACCTGGTTTCCCAAGTCGGCAGCGCCCGCCACTGTGGCGAGTCTGCCCGCAATCACCCGCAGTAACCCGGACCGGGTGGCAGTGGTGAAACGCTACCTAGATCAGGTCTCCAAGCTTCAGGGAGATGCCGCCAGGGGCGAAAAGGTGTATCAAAAAGCCTGCATGGCCTGTCATCAATTGAACGGTTCTGGTGCTGAAGTGGGGCCAAATCTGGAAACCGTGGCCGCCAAACCCGTGGAACAGATCCTGGAAGCGATATTTGACCCCAACAAAGCAGTGGAGCAGCGCAACGTCGCCACGGAAATCACCCAGACGGACGGCAGTGTGCTGGCGGGCTTGGTTTCGGCCGATACCCCAGGCGGTCTCAGTCTCCGCCTCCCAGGCGGAGTGGATGTGGCCGTGCCGAGAAGCAAAATCCGGAGCGTGAAAACGCTACCCCTCTCCCTGATGCCGGAGGGGCTGGAGGCCGCACTCACCGCCCAGGAAACGGCCGATTTGCTGGCCCGGATTCAGCGTCGCTGAGGCTGCCTGGGGCGTATTTTCAGGCTGGGACCAAGGCACCTCGCCTTCAGTTCACCTACTTGGTCTGTGTGATTTTTGTCCATTATCGAAAAAAAGCGTAGTTGAGTGCGTAGGTATGTCTCAAGCCCCCTCTTCGTCTCCATGACAACTCCTCGATTCGTTCGCCATTTCACCCTATTAGGCCTTGCCGTGTCGCCCTCGTTGGCGTTCGCCAATCCGGCCCCAGCATCTGCTGCTCCGGCAGCCGCTGCACCGGTGGATTTTGCCCAGGTCCAGGCTGTTTTGGAAAGCAAGTGCCTGGAGTGCCACAATCCGGACAAGGTGAAGGGCAAGCTCCTCATGAACACGGCTGAGG
>DMMK01000107.1 GCA_003453085.1 Verrucomicrobiales bacterium | reverse complement strand
CGATATCGCCGCCTCGCCCATGTGCCTGCACGCTTGGCAGATCAGCTTCATCCATCCCTTGAACCAGGAACGGATGAAATTTGCCACGGCGCTTCCGGCTTGGGCCTCACTCGAAGACGCGCAGCCCTAGGCTCGCAGGCGTGGGCACTACTGCAAAAACGGATTCGTCTCACGTTCCTCGCCCAGCGTCGTGTCCGGCCCGTGGCCAGAGAAGACCTGGGTTTCCGCAGGCAGGGCCCACAGCTTCTCACGGATGCCCTTCACCAGTTGCTGGTGCGAGCCGCCAGGGAAGTCGGACCGCCCCAGGCTGCCGCTGAAGATTACATCCCCGCTGAAAAGCAGGCCCGCCTCCTCCAGCCAAAAGCACAGGCTGTCCGGCGAATGTCCCGGGATGTGCTGCAGCTTCCACGTCTGGCCCACAGCCTCTACCTCCGTCACCTCCTTCAGCACATGGTCCACCGTGAATTCCGGCACGGAAAAGGCGCTGCCCGCCATCGCCCCGAAGAATCTCTCCAGCGTCAGGTTCCGGTCAAACTCCGTCCAGGCATACACCGGGCACTGGTGGCCCTCCTTCACCGCCGCCGCATCCATCACATGGTCAAAGTGCTGATGGGTCAAAAATAGGGCATCCACCTTCACATTCTGGCTTTCCAGCCACCCTGCCACCCCCTGCGGAGCATCCACCAGAAGGTTATATCGCGGCAGGCGCAGCAAATGGCCGTTAGTCTCGACGATTCCGCCCGTATAGGTTTCCAATTGCAACATAACCTGCTGCTGATGTGGGAAACCTGTGGACATTTCAAGCGGCAAACGGCAAATTTGCTGACGATTTCTCCCGCTGCAATGCGTAATTAGAGAGCAAACCCCCATGACTCGTCACCCCTTGTCCTTCGTGGCCGCCAGCTTGGCGACCATCACCCTGGCATTTACGCCTGCACGCGCCGAGACCAATTTTGGTCAGGTGGCCATGCACGTGGCTTACATGCTTCAGAGTCAGCATTACTCTCACCGGGACTTCGATGACGAAGTCTCGGCCAAGCTCCTGCAGAATTATCTGAACCTGCTCGACTTCCGCCACGTCTTCTTCACCCAGGCCGATGTGGACGGCTTCAAGAGCAAGTACGACACGACCCTGGATGACCACGTTCTGATGCGCAACATCAGCCCCGCCATCGAGATCTACGACATCTACAAGCAGCGTGTCAAAGAGCGCATCGACTTCACCCAGAAGACCCTCAAGGACCACAAGTTCACCTTCGACTCCACCCGCACCATCGAGCTGAAGCGCGATGCGGCCCCTTATCCGAAAGACAAGGCGGAGCAGGATAAAATCTGGCTCGACATCCTTGAGGATAACCTCCTTCAGGAAAAGCTGGCCGATGAAGCCAAGGCTGAAGACGCAAAGAAGAAGGCTGAAGAAAAGGCCAAAAAGGAAGCTGAGAAAAAGCCCGACACCGCCGCTGCCGACAAAAAGCCTGAGGCCGACAAAGCCGTCGCTGCCGCCAAGCCTGCCGCTACCCCAGCCAAGGAAGAAAAGCCCCTCACCGCTGAAGAGCGCGTGATGAAGGACTATGACCGCCTGCTCGAAAGCATCGAGGAAAACGACCAGGAAGACGTCGTGGATTTCTTCCTCTCCAGTCTCTCCGCCGCCTACGATCCGCACACGGAATACATGAGCGTCAATGAGACCGACAACTTCAACATCCAGATGAAGCACAAGCTCGTCGGCATCGGCGCCCTCCTCGGCCTGGTGGATGATGTCGCCCAGATCCAGGGCATCGTCGTGGGCGGTCCTGCCGACAAGCAGGGCGAGCTGAAGCTCAACGACAAGATCACCGGTGTGGCCCAGGGCGATGCCGAATTCGTCGAGACCAAGTACATGAAGCTACAGAAGATCGTGGACATGATCCGCGGCAAAGACGGCAGCACCGTCCGCCTGCGCGTCAATCCGGCTGACGATCCTAGCGCCACCAAGATCATCACCATCGTCCGTGGCGAGGTGGAACTGAAGGAAAAGCTCGCCAACGCCGAGCTTCTTCTCACCCCTGCCGAAATGGGCCCGCCCATGAAGATCGGCGGGATCAACCTTTCCTCCTTCTATGCCGACATGGAAGAAGGCACCGTCAGCACCACCGATGACGTCCAGCGCCTGCTCGCCCGCCTCATGAAGGAAAAGATCGACGGCCTCGTCCTCGACCTTCGCGGCAATGGCGGCGGCTCCCTGGAGGAAGCCATCCGCCTCACCGGCCTCTTTGTTCCTTCCGGGCCCGTCGTCCAGGCCAAAGACTGGCGCGGTTCCATCTCCTGGCGCGAATGTGAAACGCCCAAGGCCTTCTACGACGGCCCCATGATCGTCCTCACCGACAAGACCAGCGCCTCCGCCTCGGAGATTTTGGCCGCCGCCCTCCAGGACTACCGCCGCGCCCTCATCGTGGGTGACAAGTCCACCTTCGGCAAAGGCACTGTGCAGACCATCCTGCCCGTGGACCGTTTCATGCCCTTCTTCAGCGACAAGAGCCGCGCTGGCAATCTCAAGGTCACCATCCAGAAATTCTACCGCATCGCTGGCGGCTCCACCCAGCTCAAAGGCGTCGAGCCCGACCTCGTCCTGCCTTCCATCCGCGACGTCCTCGACATCGGTGAAGGCTCTGCCGACAATCCACTGCCCTACGACACCATCCCGGCCCGCAAATACAGCCTCATCACCGAGAAACCCTACCCCCTCGAAGAGCTGCGCAACCGCCTCTCTGGCCGCCTCACCAGCAACCCCGAGTTCCAATACATCCTCGATGAGTCCAAGCGCCTGAAAGAGCGCATCGACCGCAACACCGCCGTCCTTAGCCTGGCCGAACGCGAAAAAGAAACCGCCGAAACCAAAGCCCGTCGCGAGAAGCAGGAGTCTGAGCGTGCCGATCGAGTCAAAGTGCTCAACGAGAAGCTCAAGCAGGACGGTTTCAAGACCTACCACCTCACCCTCGACAACGTGGATGCTGCCGAACTCGTCCCCGAGTCCGCCTTCACCCGCGAGCAGAGCACCGGTATGAAAATGGCCGCCAAAGCCGATGGTGAAGAAGGTGCCTCCGAGCTTTCCAAATTCCCCTACGGCCTCGAGCCTACCAAGCTCGAAACCGTCAACATCATGCGCGACTTCCTCGAGCTCACCAGCAAGCGCCCCACCACCGCCAAAGCTGAAGAGAAGATCGCTAAGTAATCTCGGATCCCACCCGGATCACCCCAGCGCGTCCCCTGCAAAGGCGGACGCGCTTTTTTGTGTAGCTGCCTGCGTCCCGCACGCGGGATGGCCACAACCGCAGCCGCGAAGCGTCCTGGATTGCGCCAGCCCTCTGGCGCTTTCGAAAGCGCTCCCATCTCCGAGCTTCCCCAACGCCCCA
>DMMK01000343.1 GCA_003453085.1 Verrucomicrobiales bacterium | reverse complement strand
ATGAAAGGCAGCACGTACACCAAACCCGCCGCAGGCACCCGTGCGCTGGGCTTTCTCAATCCCAATGGGACGGGCACCCTCACCGTCACCAACTCCGGCGGTGAACTCGCTGGCAATGTCATGGAAGGGCTGACACTCAGCACCGCCAACAAATTCACCTTCAACTCCCTGGTGCGGAAGCCCTCCCTGGTTCTCAACATCACCACCGGTGTCGTCACGGGCAGCATCACCGAGCCCGCCGGGAAAAAGCGCACGATCAAAGGCGTACTCACACGGGATGCCGGCGTCCCGGTGCTGCGCGGCTATGTCAGTGGCTTCACCCGCAACATTGCCATGAAGGTGGCTCCTTAACGGCCTCAGGCTCCTTCGGCTTCCATGATCCGCGCGGCACCTTTCCGGTGCCGCGCTTTTTGTGATGCCTACCATTGCGCAGCAACTCCTTGCGCTGCTCAGGCCGGGTCGTGGCACCCCTGAGCATCTCGTTTCAAAATTGTGGGTGATCCGACTGCATCCATATGAGCCGTAGCGGAGGGCATTTCTCACATGTTGTCTTTTTCCTCAAAATTGCGCAGAAGCGGCTTCGGTGATGGCAAACCGCTGGAAGATGTCTTGGGTGGTGGAAACATGCCGCCCACTCCTCGCCGCCAAATCTCAACACGGTCTTCGCCCATTGTTACTCGCCCCACATTTGAAGGAATGCTGATTAACGAATTTAATGCGCCCGACAGTCCCGCTTCTCCTCTGCAAAGAGCCACTTTAACAACAAGCTCATCACCCTGTGTGGAGAGCTTCACATCCTTGATTGCGTATGCACTATGAAATACAACACCGCGAAGCTGGAGGTTAATTTTGTCCCTTTTTGATTGTTCGGTGACGCTGAAGTTGTGTACGTCGGTCGTTCTCTAGGGTCATCGGATTTAGAGTGCATGATGATAGCGTTGCAAGAGTTGCTATCAAGAATGTGCATCTAGTGTTCATGGTCTGAATGGCTTTTTGTTAGGCTTTCGTCCAGGGGTTTTTAGGATGTGGGGGCTGGAGGGTGAGGGTTTCCAGCCTTGGAAGCTCTAAAACCCTGCCAAGTCCAAACCCGCCCCCCAAAGCACCCACGATACTCCTTCACGGCAACCAATCCGCGAAACGAAAGATCTCGCCGGGCTTTCGAGATCACCCGATCTGCGCCAGGATCGCCGAGGCGATCTTGTCGGCCTGGGCTTCCAGGTACTCCACGTCGCGGCCTTCGATGAGCAGGCGGATGAGGGACTCGGTACCGGAGTAGCGCAGCAGCACACGGCCGTAGTCGCCCAGCTTCTTCTCCGTTTCCTTGATGATCTTCTGGGCATCGGCCAGCTCTGTGATCGGCGGCTTGCTGCGCACGCGCAGGTTGCGGGCGGCCTGGGGGAATTTTTTGAGGCACTTGCGCAGGTGGCTCAGCGGCTCGCCTGTTTCCTTCATGATTTTCAGCACCTGCAGGCCGGCGATGAGGCCGTCGCCCGTGGTGGCCCAGTCGCCAAAGATGATGTGGCCGCTCTGCTCGCCGCCCAGGTTTAGGCCGCGGGAGTGCATTTCCTCCAGCACGTAGCGGTCGCCCACATTGGTGCGGATCACGCGGCCACCCAGGCGGGAGACGAGGTCGTCCAGGCCGTAGTTGCTCATGATGGTCACGGCCAGCGTGTTCTGCTTCAACGTGCCTTTGCGCAGCATGGACTCGGCAGCGATGGCCATCAGCTCATCCCCGTCCAGGGCGATGGCTTCCTCGTCACACAGGGCGATGCGGTCCGCATCCCCGTCATGGGCGATGCCGGCCTGTGCCTGGGACTGGCGCACCAGACGCTCCAGCTCCTCGCTGTGCGTGCAGCCGCATTCTTCATTGATATTAAAGCCGTCCGGCTCGCTGTGAAAGACCTGCACATCCGCGCCCAGTTGCTCCAGCGCCAGAGCGCTGGTGTAGGAGGCTGCGCCGTGGGCATTGTCCAGCGCCACCCGCATGCCGTCCAGCCGCAGGCCGCCCATGCTGGCCACCGCGTGGGCTACGTAGCGCTCCACACTGTCTGCCATCCGGCTCACACGGCCGATGCCACGCCCTTCGGGACGGGTGGCCTCTTCCGTATTGCCGAGGACGATCTTCTCGATGGCGATTTCCGTCTTGTCGCTCAGCTTGCGACCGTTGCCGTGGACGAACTTGATGCCGTTGTCCTGGAAAGGATTGTGCGAGGCGCTGACTACCACACCAAAGTTGGCCCCGGTCTGCGCGGCCAGCATGGCCACGGCAGGGGTGGGCACCATGCCTGCGAGGACGACATCTACCCCGGCGGAGTTCAGGCCGGCGATGAGGGCAGACTCCAGCATCTCCCCGGAAGCGCGCGTATCCCGCCCGATGATGCAGCGGGGCCGCTCGCCCCCTTCAGCCCGGCTTCCCAGCACGGCCGCCGCCGCCTGCCCCAGGCGAAGGACAAACTCAGGGGTCATGGGATGGCGATTGGCCACAGCGCGGACGCCGTCGGTGCCGAAGAATTGACGCTTTTCAGACATAGAGCGCGCGGTTTACCTCAGGACTGCCCCAGTGTCAAAGCCCGCCGCACAAAGTCGCTCACACGGCACGCAGCGGCGGCAGGGGCGGATAGTCGCGCGGGCCCACGCTGATCTGGCTCTTGATCATGAACCAAAACAGAAAGGCCAGCAGCAGCGCCACGAATTTTTCGCGCCAGTTGCGGGTGAAAAAGTTTTTAAACTGGTCCCAGGTCACGGGTCGGTTCCTCCTGCACAGGTTCGGGGGCGGCAGCGCCAAAGGTCAGCAACTCATTCAGACGGTCGCGCAGTTCCTCGGGCTCAAGATCGTGTTCCAGCTTGCCACGGTAGGCCAGGGACAGCGCCCCGCTTTCCTCACTGACGATGAGGGCGATGGCGTCCGTCTCCTCCGTCACGCCCATGGCGGCGCGGTGGCGCAGGCCGATGGCGCGGTCCCGCACCTCCCTCTGGCTGACGGGGAAAACACAGCCCGCTGAGGCAATGCGGCCCTGGTCGATGATGGCCCCGCCATCGTGCAGGGCCGTCTTCGGATGAAAGATGGTGGTGATGAGTTCCGGTGAAAGGCGTGCATCCACGCTCACTCCCGTCTCCGCCAGCAGGCGCAGGTCAATGCCGCGCTTGATGGCAAACAGCGCCCCACAGCGGCGGGCGGAAAGCTGCTGCATTGCCTCCAGCAGCACGTCCAGCGATTCTGGATCCGGCCGGTTCAGCGAAAACATGCGGTGGCTGCCCAGCTCTGCCAGCACGCGTCGCAGCTCCGGCTGGAACAGCACCACCAGGGCGATGGCCAGGAAAACCGAAATGCGCTGCAGCAACCAAGTGATCACCTCCAGCTTCAAAAGCTGCGACACCAGCGCCAGCCCCAGCAGCAGCATGAGCAGGCCCGTGAGGATACGCGCCCCGCGCGTGGCGCGGAAGAACAGGTAGGCCTGATAGACCAGCACGGCGAGGATGAGAATCGCCACGCCATCGCGCCAATGCTGTTTTAGGATTTCCCACATGGTGGCTGTTCTTGCTCAAAGCCTAACGAAAGGCTGTATGCAAGGATTTCATGATGTTCCGGCGCATTTGCCCCACCTTTTCTCACTTCCTAAGGCCTCGGCTCCAGAATGCCCATGACAAAGCCCCGCTCTTTCTGATA
>DMMK01000162.1 GCA_003453085.1 Verrucomicrobiales bacterium | reverse complement strand
ATAGCCAGGGGCGGTCGCCATCGGCTTTTCGGGAGTTTGAAACGGCGATTCGTGGCGGGAGAAATTTGTCCATGCAGTAGCGTCTTGTGTCCATTCCCGCCGCATGCCATAGGGCCTAAAATGGCGAATGAATACCACGCGCCTTTTCCAGCTCGCCGCACGATCCGACCGATTCGGCATGACCCTGACTCGTCTGGGGCTGATTATCGTTCTTCTCTGGATCGGCGGGCTGAAGGTCTTCAAGTATGAGGCGGACGGGATTGTGCCCTTTGTCGCCAACAGCCCGGCGATGAGTTTTTTCTATAAGCATCCAGCCCCTGAGTACAAGCAGTACATGAATGCCGAAGGCCAGTTGAACCCGGTCAACCGCCAGTGGCATGAGGAAAACCGCACCTACCTCTTCTCCTATGGCCTGGGGGCGGTGATCGTGCTCTACGGCCTCATGCTCTGCCTGCACGGCTGGCGGCCTGAGGTCGCGGCGGTGGGCAGCTTTCTGGTGGCGGTCATGTCGCTGGTCACGCTGTCGTTTCTCATCACCACACCGGAGTCCTGGGTGCCCGCACTGGGCGACAGCGAGCATGGTTTCCCCTATCTCAGTGGCCGAGGGCGGCTGGTGATCAAGGACGTCATCATGCTGGGTGCAGCCCTGGTGACGATGGCGGATTCTGCCCGTGCGTATCTGCGCAAAAAAGGGGTCTGAGGGGAGGCTCAGTTCCTCTCAATTCAGGCTCCCCAAAGAATCTCCACCTGCTGCTTGTGCTGCTCGTGGGCGGGATTGAGGGCGCGGAGTTCGAAGACGAGTTTCTCCGGGGTGGCGTAGGCGATCACCCAGCCGTTGGGGCGGTCAGCACCAAAGGTGTAGGCCACAGGCGGCAGGTTGATGAGGTGGATGCCGGTGGCTTCGTGGCGGGACTGGGACCAGTTGTGCGTGTGGCCATAGACGAAGGCCTTCACTTTTTTATGCTTGCCCAGCACCTGGAACATGGCGTCGCTGTCCATCATGCCGGTGTGCTTTTGGCCTTCGCCGGTGAGCGGCTGCTGGGGATTGTGATGGGCCATGACGACGGTGGGTTTGGCCGGCAGGCTGGCCAGGGTGCGGTCCAGCCAGCCGAGCTGCAGATCCCCCAGCACGCCGGGGGTTTTGTTCACCTGGTCCAGCGTATCCAGCAGCACCCAGTTCATGGTCGCGCTGGAGAAAACGCTGACGTGTTTGCCCTCCACGGGCCGTGGGTCCTGCACGCTGGTCATGGCGGCGGTGAAGTTTTTGCGGTCGTCGTGATTGCCCAGGGTGCAGTGCACAGCCAGCCCGGCCTCGCGCAGGGGCTGGATGAGGCTGACGAAGGTATCGTAGTCGGAGGCCTGGCCGCTGAGGTAAGCGCAGTCGCCATTGACGAAGATGCCGTAAGGTTTGCTGCCCAGCTTCAGCACCTGGTTGGCACAGCGGGTGAGGTTGTCCCCCATGATGACACCCCGGGCCTCGGCCTTGGGATCGGTGGCTATGTGGGGGTCTGAAAACAGTACCCAGGACTCGGTGGAGATGGTTTTGTCAGCCGCAGCCGCCCAGGTCGGGGCCAGGGCGGCGGCGAGGCTGCCTTTGATCCATTGGCGACGGCTGAGGGCGGGCAGGGTGATGAGCATGGTGGAAAGGGGCGGTGAATTTCAGCGAAAGGCTAGCGAGTGGCGGTCTCACTGGCAAGACAGCAGGGCTACGTTTGGAAATCGGTCTTTCCTTTCATGTTTCGCTTGGCATGATCGCCGCACTCACTCCCGCGCATGGCCCCTGAAATCTCTGAAGTCGCCCGTTCTCTTGGCATCTCCGACGACCATCTTTCCCTCTTTGGGCGGGATAAGGCCAAAGTCTCCCTAAAGGCTCTGGAGAATCCGAAACATCAGGGCAAGCTCATCCTCGTTTCCGCCATCACGCCCACCCCGGCAGGCGAGGGTAAGACGACAATGTCCATCGGCCTGGCCCAGGGGCTGAAAAAGATCGGCCAGAGTGTGGCGCTGGCGCTGCGGCAGCCCTCCATGGGCCCGGTGTTTGGCCGCAAGGGCGGGGCCACGGGCGGCGGCAAAAGCACGGTGCAGCCAGCCGAGTCCATCAACCTCCATTTCACAGGCGATTTCCACGCCATCACCAGCGCGCACAACCTGCTGTCCTCGGTGATTGATAACCAATTGTTCAACCAGCAGACCCGCCTGCGCCCTGAGGGCGTGCTGTGGAAACGGGTGATGGATGTGAACGACCGCGCACTGCGCAGCATCCATACAGGGGTGGGCAAGGCCACGGAGCGCAGCAGCGGCTTTGACATCACGGCGGCCTCGGAAGTCATGGCCATCCTGTGCCTGTCTGAATCCCTGGCGGATCTGCGCGAGCGGCTGGACCGCATCGTCATCGGCTTCACGCCAGAGGGCGAGCCTGTCTTTGCCAAAGAGTGCCACATCACGGGCGCTCTCCTGGCGCTGCTGCGGGATGCGCTGCAGCCGAATCTGGTGCAGTCGGTGGAAGGCGTGCCCGCTTTTCTGCATGGCGGGCCGTTTGCCAACATCGCCCACGGTTGCAACTCCGTGCTGGCCACGCGCATGGCCCTGGCCCATGCCGACTACGCGGTGACGGAGGCCGGTTTCGCCTTTGATCTGGGCGGCGAAAAGTTCATGCACATCAAGTGCCGCCAGTCCGGCCTGCGGCCTGAGGCCATCGTCCTCGTGGCCACCGTGCGGGCGCTGAAAATGCACGGCGGTGTGGAGTTGGACACGCTGACGCAGCCAGATCCCACGGCGCTTTCTCGCGGGCTGGAAAACC
>DMMK01000728.1 GCA_003453085.1 Verrucomicrobiales bacterium | reverse complement strand
GTCAGGGAACCCCTAGTTTTCAGTGCGACCGGACCAGATTGCAAGAGGGGGGTTGCACAGTCTTGACACTCAGAGCCTTCACGGGCAGGAAAGAAGCATGTCCCTCATTGCCAATCTCTACCCGATTCTGAAACCCTGGCTGTTCCGCATGGATGCGGAGCGCGCGCATGAGTGGACGACGCGGATGATGCGCATCTCCCACAGCCTGGGGCTGCTGACGGTGGGGCAGGAGAAGGTGCCGGTGACGCCGGTGGAGTGCCTGGGGCTGCGCTTTCCCAACGTCCTGGGTCTGGCGGCGGGGATGGACAAGTCCGCCTCGGCCGTGGAGGCCTGGGCGGCGGTCGGGTTTGGTTTTGTGGAGGTGGGCACGCTGACGCCGCGCCCGCAGCCAGGCAACCCGAAGCCGCGCCTTTTTCGCCTGCCGGAGCATGAGGCGCTGATCAACCGCATGGGCTTCAACAACCCTGGCATTCACTCCGCCGTGAAACGCCTGAAAAACCGCCGCACCTCAGCGGTGGTGGGCGTGAACATCGGCAAGAATTTTGATACGCCGAATGACGGAGCGGTGAACGACTACCTGCTGGGGCTGAAGGCGGCCTACCCGGTGGCCGACTACATCGCGGTCAACATCTCCAGCCCGAATACCAAGGGGCTGCGCGATCTGCAGGCCGAAGACTCGATCCGCGCCCTGCTGGGAGCCCTGAAGACGGAGCAGGCCCGCCTGGCTGCTGAGCATGGAAAAACGAAACCGGTGCTGGTGAAGATCGCCCCGGATCTTGAGGAAGCCCAGATTGAGGCGCTGGCCCGCGTGTTCAATGAACTGGCCGTGGATGGCGTCATCGCCACGAATACGACGATCAACCGCGCTGCCGTGGCAGGTCACGCTTTGGAAAACGAGGCGGGAGGCCTCAGCGGGGCTCCCGTGACCCAGCGATCCACGGAGGTGATCCGTGCCTTTCGCAGTCTGCTGAATCCAGGTACCCCCATCATCGGGGTGGGGGGCATTCTCAGCGGCCAGCAGGCGGCGGACAAGCTGCAGGCCGGGGCTCAACTGGTGCAGGTTTACAGCGGTCTGGTTTATCGTGGTCCCGGCCTGGTACAGGATGTGTTGCAAAAGGTGGGGCAGGGGCTGAAGTAACGCCTTCTGGGAAGTCTTTCCCCAGACCTCCATGCTGCCTAAAATCTACGATACCCAACCTGCCATCCTCGATCTGGAGGCGGGGGAGTATTTTTGGTGTTCGTGCGGACTGAGTGGGCACCAGCCCATGTGCGATGGTGAGCACACGGGCACTGGATTGCGCTCGAAAAAATTCATTCTGACTGAACGCAGCACCGTGCGCCTGTGCAATTGCAAGCAGACCCGTACGCCGCCCTTTTGCGATGGCAGCCATGCTGCCCTGAAAGGCTGATTTTGGCGCTCCTCACAGTCCGCCCCGCTGCCGGACGGCTTCATAGAGGGTGATGGCTACCGCCGTGGCGAGATTCAGGCTGCGCGTGCCCAGCATGGGAATGCGCAAAACGTGGTCCGGGCTGGTCTGCATCAGCGTTTCCGGCACGCCACGTGTCTCTGGGCCGAAGACGAGGTAAAGGTCTTCGCTATGGGTAAAGTCGGCTTCCCAGTGCAGCTTTGTGCCCTGGACCTCCACGTAGAAAAACTCGGCTTCTGCCGAGGCGGCGGCCCGCATTTCCTCCCAGGAATCCCAGACCTGCACATCCACCTCGGCCCAGTAGTCCAGCCCGCTGCGTTTCAGGTACTTGTCTTCCAGGCTGAATCCCAGCGGCTTGATGAGGTGCAGCCGTGCGCCGGTGGCCAGGCACAGGCGGCCTGCAGCTCCGGTGTTGTGGGGGATCTCAGGTTGGTAAAGGACGATGTGCAGCATGGGCGGGAGCCAGGCATCGGAATCCAGTCTCCGCCACAATGCAAGGAGCGACCTCGGGCTGCATGCTTTTCACATGCCTTCATTGGCCTAACTAAAAGGGTGTTTTCTGGCTGACCGCTTTTATGGACGACTGGGTAAAAAAGCCCTTTTGGCGGCCTCCATGCGCAGGGTTTCCACCCGGTGGATCTGGCTGGTGGCAGCGAGCTGCAGGGAGGGGAGTTCCAGTCCCGTATCCAGGCATTCCAGGGAGCGCCACAGCCGCAGCTTGCCCTCAATGCCCAGGATCAGCACCTCCAGGGCTTCCAAAAGTCCCAACTCATCATCGCCGGAATTCACTTTGGCCTGAAGCGCCTTTTCAGCCATCCAGGCCCCGGCTTTTTTGAGGGTGCCTTCGGACTGGCCCAGGCGGTCTAACAAATTTTTGAGTTGCTGCTGGTCGGCCTCCACTTCGGCCTTCAGCGTCAGAATTTGCTCGGCTTCCGGGCGGGCACCATAGGTGGTGATGAGGTGATCGAGAAGCTGCAAGGCGGCGACGGAGCCCGCCAGATGGTCTCTGAGGTAAAGAGTCAGGTTTTCAAGATTCACACGCAGGCATCGTTTTTGCGGCCATGGGTGCGCTTGTGGGCAGGCCTAGGGAGCCTTTTGGACGGTCATTATCACAATAACACAGCCCTTGGACAGGAATGGGAGACTTTTCTGTCTTGGCAAAGCGGCGGTTAGCCGACAAACTCTCCTTTCTGTCCGCGTTTGTCTTTCCGCAACCCCTCATCCTGACCTGACCCTATGCCCCGCAAACTCAGCCACATCGCCCCAGACTGGTGGGACTACACCACGCTCGACCATGACCTGATCAACGACGCGGCCCGCCTCACGGAGCGTGATCTGCGCCAGCTTTCCCGCCCTGGGTTCAAGGTGGTCATGTATGACACCCTGGAGGATTTTTATCTGGCCCAGGCCCTGGAGTACATTCATGCCTGGAAGCAGGCCTCAGCGGACAATCCGGCTGGCATTTGCGGCCCCATCGGTCCTACGGAGCAGCTTCCCCTGGTGGCGCGCCTCGTCAATGACCTGGGCATTTCCATCAAGGACGGCCACTTCTGGGGCATGGACGAGTGGTATGATCCTGAAACCAAGAAGGAGGTCTCCATGGAGCACCCGCTGTCCTTTGAAAAGGCGGACCGGGAGCTGTGCTTTGACCGCATCCAGAAAAAGCTGGTCATGCCTGATGCGCACATGCATTTCCCAAAGGCGGATGTGACCGACTATGTGAAAAGCTGGCACTCCGGCGTGCGCTGCATCGTCATGCAGGGCGGCCAGGGCGACATTAAGCACTGGGCCTTCAACGACCCGCTGAAGCGTACGGGCAAGTGGAAGAACGAGCCACCACCGCCCGCTGAATACCGCAAGCTGGGCACCCGCATTGTGGATCTCCATCCGGTGACCCTGTCCCAAAACGCCCGCACCTCCGGTGGTGGCAATATCACCATGGTGCCGCAGATGGCCATCACGGTGGGCCCCAAGGAAACCTGGATGGCGGAGAAGGTGAGCATCTGGCAGGCCGGCATGCATGACAATCCTCTGGGGCAACGCCTCACCGCGCTGATGATCTCCAAGCGGCTGGCCGACTCCTCAGTGCCGATGTCCCTGCTGGCGGATCACCAGAACGTGCAGTTCAACTACTTCCGCGGCGGCCTCGGCAGTTGCGCGGTCGAGATGCACTGAGTTTGAATCATTTACGGGGCTGGTGCCGGAGGCTGATGGCCGATGGTGCCAGCCTTTTTTTGTGACGTCAAAAGGCGGCTAATGCTGAGGTTTCGACAGAGCAGGGGCTTCGTTGATGATCTTGATCGCGCGTTCCAGCACGGCGTCTTCTGATTCTTGCTGAATGGGGCGAAGCTGGTGAGCCGAGCAAGCTGCACTTGCCGAGGTGGTTCACTGAGTCACTTCAACAGGAGTGATCACCGTTCGCTTGTCATCCTTGAGATACTTGTCGAACAAGGCATTGGTCTGCGTCGGGTTATATTCAGCCAGCTTCGTTCGCTTCAAGTGATCGCCCTCGATGCAGGGCAGCCGCCTCTGGAGTGTCTCTCAGCAACATCGGATTTGTCAGGGAGATGGCATTCGCGGCTTGGATCAGCGGTGCCCAATCTTGGCCCTCGTAGGACTCCTGGGAAAAAGCCTGAAAAGCTAAGGAGGACATGAGCACGGCCAATCGTAGCCCCCGCCCGTAGAAAGCATAGGCCTGAGAAGCCTCACAACATTTGAAATGCTCATGATTTACCATTCTGGGTTCTTTTGATCCACAGGGTCTAGAGCAGGCAAAGCCGCGTGCCAAGCAAAGCGCGGCAGGCCAAAGCTGCGATGGATCATGGTGTGGGCAGGATTTCGGGTTGTGCTCGGTTCTCGGATGCCAAAGCAGCGCCTATCTGTTTTCGCTGTTCTCCGCTCAGCGTTTCGTTCATCAAATCTTGAAGGTATGCCACATCGGCGAAGATGGTCTTCGCCCTTTCACACAAAGCCCTGACTTGAGTGTGCTGGTAATTAAAGGCAAAAAATCCGTATTTACTGGCTCCTGGTGACAAAGCAGCAATGGCCGCCGTCTTCTTTACCTTGTTTTCTTGATACTTATCCAGCAGCAGTGACATGAAATCCATATAGTCGCTTGGCGGTAAAGACTCTGCAGCATTGATGATGAGTTGTTGCCTCTTTTCATCAGGTGCCACAGTGTCGAGGTCGTTGAGAATTGCATTCCAGTTGCCTTTCACGAAATCGGTAAATACAGTCACCTGAGATGAAGTTCCAGTGAGTGTTCCGAATTCTGTAACAGAGCCACTGCTTAAGTAAGCTGTAATCTCTGGAGTCAGAGTAATGGCATATGTGGCGTTGCATTGGAGCAACAAAATGCAAACAAAAAGCATTCGAGTTTTCACCATGATAAAGGTTGAAGGGTGCATTGCGTGCATATTATGGGACTGGTGTGGTGTATGTGCGGAAGTTGGTCGGTTGATAGTCGCCGTCTGAGATGTGGATAGACTTGTTAACATTGTTTTTGCCAGCATTGATCCACGATCCATCGTAATCAACAATTCCAATGTGTGCGGCTCCTCCCACTTGTATCGAAGTGTGCTGGTGTACCGCTGTGTCTCCAGGTTGAGGTGAAGTTGTGGATGCTTTCCATGTCCAATTGCCTATTGAATAAGCAGAATTATACCAATCATTAGCACCAGGCGGCACCGCGCGATCAACATACGGAGGAAAGCCAAATTGATAATCTCGCCAGTTCTTTGTGGGAACCGAGGCTCCGGCGGAGTTGGCCATGCGAAAAACAAAAATATTACACTTCCACGAATCCTTGAAATTCAATGTGGAATCCACGCCAAAGGCCACTGGTTTAAAGCCCACAGATTTGGCATAGGCAGTGCTTCCGAGGTTGGCAAGCGCTTGATTTCTTACAGCGGACTGAGTAGCAGTTTCGGTTACGCCAAAAAATTCAGACTTACCTGCCTTCAATTTCTCATTGGTCACACCCGATGAGTTCGTTGCGTAAGGCGCATCCTTCTTTCTCAAGTATTCATATACCTGGTTGGATCCTGCCAGCATAATCACAGCGCGAAGTTTGAATATTCCTGGATTGGCCGTAGTGTGTTCAAAAGTAGTGCCGGTGCCATGTGAACCAAAAGAAGTCCATTGAGTGTAGGAACCATCTCCCTTTAGCTGTGCGAATTCCCACGCAATAATCGTTTGCATCTGGTTTGTCTGTCCAAAAAAAGACGGAACTAATGCAACCTCCAATATATCACCTTTCTTGACTAAGAGACCGTCATCTGGCGAGGCTGCTGTGCCCTTCTTTCGCGCCGCTATCTCCACCGGTAGGAGGTGAACACTCCGCTTGAAAAAGCCATGGACTGTCAATGCGGGCGGGGGTGGCTCGATGCACAGGGTTTGCCATCGGCAGCCACTGAGACTCCATATTGATTCAGCGCTGAATCCATCGTCACTGAAGCTTTCGTTTCTCCTGCTGGCAGAGTGAACTCCACCTTGCCCACGACTTGCAGGGAGTCGGTGACTTCCGTCTCCGTGAAGACCAGATAAGTTCGCGTCTCCGCCGCTCCCACGGCTTTCTGCGCCTCCAAACGCACCCGCCGATAGTTGGAACGGAAGTCGTAGCCCAACCACTCAAAATCCGCCTTTACCGCCACAAAGTGAGGGATGAGTCCCACCCAGCGGACGTCCCCACCGGGAGATTGGGCTGGGTTGTATGAAGTCCAGGGGGTGACCGATGCTCCGGCATAGTCCAGAGCCTTGATGGTGGTCTCGGTCCATAGGGCAGCCTCATTCGCCTTGAGAATGGGCTGGTTATTCGGGGTGTAAGGAAAGTCCCGCTCCTGCTCAGGCTCCGCCAAGCTCCTCACAAAACCTTCATAATTGCCCGGCGTATCGCCTTCGCCTTCACCCTCTGCGGCCCAGCTTTTAAAAATGAACGTGGCCGGGGGCGTGGAGCCTGCGCTTTGTGGTGAGCTGCCCGCCGTCTGCTCCGCCGCGTTGCTGAAGCCGTCGCCATCGGCATCGCCGCTGCCGCCGTGGATGCCGGCACTGCTCAGGGGATTGAGCTGGTTCGCCAGTTCCCAGTCGTCGCGCAGGCCGTCCCAATCTGTGTCCGAGTAGCGGGGATGGGTGCCTGCCGTCAGTTCCTGCGCATTGGTCAGCAGGTCGAGGTCAAAGTTGTCGGCATCATCGGTTAGGTTGTCGCCGTCCTGGTCGGCATTCAGAGGGTTGAGCCCCTTGGCCACCTCCCAGCCATCGGGCATGCTGTCGCCGTCCGTATCCGCCAGAAATGGGTTCGTGTTGGCTGACTGCTCTCCCAGGTTCGTCAGGCCGTCATTGTCAAAGTCATCAGCCCCGTCGCTGAGGCTGTCGGAATCTTCATCGGCGTCGTTTTTATCCAGGCCCTTCAGGGTTTCCCAGATATCGGTGAGACCGTCGCCATCGGTATCCTGCAGCTCATTAAACCGTGGATTTCTGACGGGCACGGCCAGCATCTCGTCGCGGTTTCCGTAGCCATCCCCATCCCAGTCATCGTCATAGTCGTGAATGGAAAGCGGGCCATTGTCGCGCACCAGTCCGGCAGGTAGCGGCAGCCCCGTGACTGCCTCATAGTCATTCAGCACCGCCCGCGTCTGGGGCAACTGCGTCACCGGGTCGGTCACCTGGATTGTCACTGATTGCGAAACCGTGCTCAGGGCTGCGTTAGGGGCCGTGCGTGCCTTGTATTCCTCCAGGTTGAAGAGGAAGTCCCCGTCCGCATCGTCATAAGCATCCAGCGTTTCCACTGGGTTCAGCCCATGGGCGATCTCCCACACATTGCTCATGCCATCGCCATCCCAGTCCAGGAGGAATCCCAGCGCACTGCTGCCCAGCACCGTTTGCATGGCGACTGCCAGATTTTCCTCTGTGCCAAAGTAAGGTCGAGCATACGCGTAATACATTCGTTCATCGTGATCGCTGATGCCGTCAGAGTCGGTATCAACCAGCAGAGGATCGGCAATGTAAAAATCCAGTCCGTCCTGTAGGCCATCGCCATCCGTGTCCGGGTTGTTTGGGTCCGTTTGCGAAATGACCTCAGCCGCCGCATTTAGCCCATCACGGTCATAGTCCGTCAGTTCCCAATGGTCCGGCCCGCCCCAGATCTCCGAGTCATACGTCTCACCTTCGCTGTTAGGCCAGTCCACATAGGCTCGCGTGCTGCTGTAGCGAATGAAGTTGCCAAAGATGGTTTCATCCCGGTCTGAGATGCCATCGCCATCATAGTCCGTGAGATGGGCCCAGGGCCACCAACCATCAAAAATCGTTGTATCTTCATCTTCGCTAGGCATGGGATTAAGCCCCATGGGATCAATGTCCAGCATCCCATTCCTGTCCACATCCCACAGCCGGGGGATCAGCACCACCCACTCCTCATAGTCTGTTAGGCCGTCCATGTCACTGTCTGCCAAGAGCGGATTGGTCCCCGTGATGAGCAGCTCATCACTGTCTGTGATGAAGTCGCCGTCCATATCTGCCAGACTGGGGTTCGTCCCCAAGGTCAGCTCTTCCGCATCGCTCAGACGGTCGGCATCGGCACTGGGAGCTGCCGTCGGATACAGCCCCAGGGACTGTGCTTGGCTGCCCGCAGGCAGCATCCATGCCAGGATCCCGGTCATCAAGACCACCCGAAGCCCTTGAGAGAAAAGACAGGTTTTACGCACGCCCATCCTTTAGCCACCCTACCTATTCCTGACCAATGGCGGATAGTGAACTTTCCGCCACCTGCTGACGTGGGTTTTAATCCGCTAACAAAAAGTGTGGCGCTGTCCGGCTTACAGCCCCTGGAGAGCTGCCGAGACATTGTCCACGCTGAGCAGTTCTGGCAGGATCATGGGTTCTTCCTGGCCGGGGGTGTAGAGGACGTTCACCGGCACGGCGGCTTTGCCGAGGTCCGACAGGGCTTTGGTGATGCGAGGGTCTTCGTTGGTCCAGTCGGCCTTCAGCAGCACCACCTTTTTGTCGGCGATGAGCTTCTGCAGGGTGGCGTCTTTGTACACCCGTTTGTTCACCTGGCAGGTGAAACACCACTTGGCGGTGTAGTCGATATAAACGGCTTTGTTGGCGGCGCGCAGCTCGGCCACTTTTTCGGGTGACCATGCTTCCCAGGTCAGGCCGCCTTCGACATGGCTGCCTCCGCTTACGGCCCCTTTTTCCACCTGGGGCCAGCCAAAGGCCAGACCGCCTCCGACGCAAAGCAGGGTCAGCAATACGGCGATGATTCGGGTGCGCTGAGGCTTATGCGGCAGGGACCAGCGGCCATAGATCCAGCAGCCCAGGGCCACGATGACGAGGCCAAAGAGAGTGAAGAGCATCGGCTGGCCTTCGACCATGCCGGTGAGCACCCAGGCCAGGAAGGCCACGGTGCCAAAGAGCAGGAAGGACATGCCCTGCTTGAAGCTTTCCATCCACGCACCAGGGCGGGGCAGGGAAGACACCAGCTTGGGGAACAGCGACAGGATGAGGAACGGACTGGCCAGACCGAGGCCGATCAGGGTGAACATGAGCAGGGCCTGGACTGCTGGCAGGGTGACGGCATAGCCCAGCGCAGGCCCAAGGAAGGGGGCCGAGCACGGAGTGGCGACGATGGTGGCCAGCAGGCCCGAAAAAAAGGAGCCGCTCACGCCTTGCTTGGCCTGGAGGTCTGCGCCCACACCCACGGCTGAAGCACCGATTTCGAACAGGCCGGCCATGTTCAGGCCAAAGATCAGGAAGAAGGCGCACAGCCCATAGACGAAGCCGGGGGACTGCAACTGGAAGCCCCAGGCCTTGCCCAGAGAAATCACCAACCCGCCGAGCGCCCAAAAGCAGATCAGCACACCGAAGGTGTAGGCCAGACCGTGCATGAGGACCTGCCGTTTGTCCTCACCCGCCTGCTGCACCACGCTCATGATCTTGATGCCCAGGACTGGAAACACGCAGGGCATGACATTCAGGATCAGCCCGCCGACAAAGGCGAAGAGCAGGTAACCTGCAAAGCTGCGCTCCGGAGCCTTGGCCACGGTTGCGGGAGTCTTTGCCTCTGCCGCGCCCGAAGCAGGCGCAGACGTCATTTGGCCAAACACTTCCGCCATCGCCGGATCAGCCTCCGCCTTGTCGGCCAGTGCCACGGTTAGCGTGGCTTCAGGTTTGGCCGGCATGCAGTTCTGCGGATCGCAGACCAGGGCATCCACCTTGACGGAGATCTCTCCCACGTTGCCAGACTTGCCGTTAGGTGTGATCTTGGCGGGGAGGTAAACAGTGCCATCGTAACCCTGACTGGTCTTGCCATCGGTGGAGGGCACCTCATGGGTGTCAGGCCAGGGCAGCTCCTCCACAGTCCAGCCTTCGGGCAAGGTCCATTTTAGAGTCGTGGGTTTGCCGATGACATCGGCGGGTAGCACCTTGCCATAAGTATGCCAGTGGGGCTGATGCTCCAGCTTCACGGCAATGCGAAAGGATTCTCCGGAGGCTGCGGCCTTGACTTCCGAGACGAGGCTGGCCGTCACCTTGGGCTTCGCTCCTCCCCCGGTTGGGGAAAGATCAAATTGCGCTGCCAGCCGCACTGGGGAGACGGCGGCTGTCACGAAAAACAGGCTCAGGAGAAAACGCAGGACAGAGGAAGGCATGACTGAGAATACGAGACACAGACGGGCAAAGTATTCCAGCCAAAGAATTTTAGACACCTTTCCAGGCCGCCGCCTCATGGGTTTAGCCCAACCAGTCCAGTGAGGGGAGCCGAATGATCTTTGGACCCTCTTATCATTATGAAACCTGCTTCCGAAAAATCTAAACGAGGACCGATTCGCTGGTCCTGGGTGATTGCGGGAGTTCTGCTGGTCGTTTTGGGGGCCGCCTTGCTGGCGACGCTGGTTCTGGCTCCGGTGGGCATTGGCATGATGGTCATTGGGGCGGCCGTCATCGCGGGTGGCGTGATCCGCCCCAAGCGGCGCAGGAGCAGACACAAACCCTGGCCCGTTCCTCCAAGCAATCGGCGGTGAGGATGATGAGGCGTTCGCCAAATGCGACGATAACTGGCACGGCTTTGCCTACTCACGCGCCTTCAGCACGCCCACCATGTCAAGCTTGTGCACCATGCGCCCGACGACCCAGAAGCAGGCTCCGGCGGCGGTGAGCACGACCAGCACGGCCACGCTGTAGGTCTTGTAGCTGATGATCAGCGGCATGCGGATGGTTTCCGTATTGATGGCTGCCATGATGAAGGTGGCCAGCCCCCGCCCAAAGAGCAGCCCCACTGGCAGGGCGACGAGTACGAGAATGGTCAGCTCCCCCAGTAGGACGCTGCCGACCTCGCGCTGGGTAAAGCCCACGACCCTGAGCGTGGCGAGGTCACGCCCACGTTCGGAAAGCGCAATGCGGGCACTGTTATAGACCACACCAAAGGCCACGATGACGGCTAGGGTGAGGTAAAGCTTGCGGATGATGCCGATGCTTTCTCCCGTGGTGGTGCGGAAGGCGGCGAGCTGCTCCTTCTTCACTAGTGTCACGGCAATGCGGGGTGTTTCTTTGACCTGAGTCATGAAGTCCGTCCAGCGTTCCTGATCCACCGTCAGATAAGCTCCGCTGACGGAATCGCCTTCCTGCATGAGACGGTGCAGGGCCAGCTTGTCCAG
>DMMK01000577.1 GCA_003453085.1 Verrucomicrobiales bacterium | reverse complement strand
CTTCCACGGTTTGTTTAGCTTCAGGGGACACCACCGGGGCGCTGCACACCATGCGCCACCGGCCCGGGCCATCGTCATAAATGGCTAGGGGCATCAGCACCCCACGCGCGCGATGGGCCATCATGGCCGCGATGGGTGTGGTGGAGGCGAGGCGGTCAAAAAACGGGGCCCACACGCCGTGGTCGCCCGCGTGCTGATCCACCAGCACCCCCAGGCAGCCGCCTTCCTTCATGTGTTTCATGGGGCCGGTGAAGCCATCCTGGCGATCAAAAAGCGTGTAGCCCAGCTTGCGCCGCCGACGGATCAGCAGGGCATTCAATAACGGGTTCCGCAGCGGCTGGTAAACGGTGGCGGGCTGGCGACCAAAGACAAAGAGGGAGGGCACCTGGGTGAGGATCTCCCAGCAGCTCAGGTGGCAGACGAGGTAGAGGATGGGCTTGCCCGCTGCCATGGCCTCATGCGTGTGGTGGATGCCCTCCACCGTGACCCGCTTTTCCACCTCGGCCTGGCTCATCATCGGCAGCTTGAAGCCACACAGGACATTGGAAATCAGGGACTGAAAGTGGGCCTTGGCCGTGTGGTGGATCCAATGCTCCTTTTTCTCGCGGCCAAAAGCGATGCGCAGGTTGTGCTTGGCTAGGTTCCGATACTTCGGCGAGGCGTAAAAGCCGATGGTGCCCAGGATGCGCCCCAGGTACCACACCATCTCCACCGGCAGCAGCCACAACAGACCTTCGATGCAGCGAAACAGCGCATACACCAGCCAGTGGCTGATCAGTTGGAGCGTTTGGTTCTTCGGTTTCCTGGATTTGCCCATGCGTCGAGCCTCCTATGGCTCAACGCATTCCGTTGCGCAACCTCCGCGCACAGCCGGGCAGGGGATCAGCTCCACCCCATCCACTCTTTCAGCACTTTCAGGTCGCGCAGGTGGGCCTCGCGGAATTCCTTGAGCACGGCGGGGCTTTTGGCATCGCCCTTCAGGTATTCCACGTGCAGGGAGATAGGGCCGGAGTAGCCGTTTTTGACGACCATTTTGGCAAAGTCTGGGCTCACCTGCCCCTGGCCCAGCGGACAGCCTTCGGCCTTGCGGCCCTGCCATTGGAAGTCCTTGAAATAAACGCCGCCCCAGTGCCCCTCGGTGAGTTTGGCATTCATCGGCCAGGAGTAACCGCCCTCAAGAGTGGCGTGGAAGATATCAAACACGAAGGCGAACTGCGCCGGCGTGTACTCCCGCATGATGGAGTACATGTCCCAGATGGGCGCGGCCACGTAGTCCTTGCCGGAGTGGTTTTGAAACAGCGGCTGGATGCCCAGTTCGGAGCTGAGCTGGACGAGGTCCTTGATCTTCGGTTTGATCTCCTGGAGCTGCGGCCAGATGGGCTGGGTGAGATCGTACTTGAAGTAGTTCATGCGGTAGCGCTTCACGCCCAGAGCGGCGGCGGTGCGCAGGACTTTTTCCGTGTGCTGCTCGGCACTCACCTCATTGATCCCAGAGGTCATGATGGTGAGTTCCAGCCCCTGTTTTTTCAAGGCCTCGACGAACTTCGGCAGCTCCGTCTCGATGGCTTCGGGCTCCACGTGGCCTTTCGGGCGGATGGGGGCCTCGATGCCGTCCATACCCATTTCCACGGCCAGGCTAGCGATGTCGTCATAGGACAGGCCCTGGAGGTGCTTGGTAAAAAAGCACAGCTTATTAGGGCGAGCCTTGGCAGCCAGGGCCGGGGTGCTGCTGAGGGCGAGAGAACCACCGATGAGGGCGGCATTTTTCAGAAAGGAGCGGCGGTCTTGCATGGTGATAGAGGAAACCCAGGCTCAGCCTAAATCTTGCAACCCTTCATGCAAAGCTTTGCAGCGGGTAAATGCACACATCCACCCCCGCAGAGCCGATGATGTGGTCTGGCGGCGTGGCGGGCACCGGCAGTCCATTGAGGGCGAAGAGTTGGGCATCCCACGCGTCCAGGGTCACCTCCGAGAGTGGATAGGGGCGGTGGTGCACCCGGCCCAGGCGCAGCCCACGCGGCGTCTGTGAAAACAGCAGGTAACGCTCCGTCAGGAAGAAGTCCAGGGTCCCAGGCTCTGCCTCATGGATCTCCTGAGACAGACGATAGCGGAAGGTCGCGGTGTGGTCCTGCCCCAGCCGCTGGGACGTGTAGGTCACGCCGCCATCGGGGCTCACGTTCTGGCTCATTCGCGCCCTCTGGTAAGGTAGGTGGAAAAAGGTGCGGGCGATCCACACGGCCAGGGCCTGATGGCAATCCAGCGAGTAAAACCACACCCCAGGCCGCCCCTGGGCATCGTGCACATAGGTGCGTAGATTCAGCTCTAAAAAATCGCTGATGCCAGGTACCTTGGGGAGAAAACGCGGACGGATGCCGCGCATGAAAAAAGGCACCACCGCCACCCAGGCGTGGCCATCGAAGGTATCCACCGTCAGCCCCTCCGGCAGGGTCTTCTGGATCAGCGCCGGGTCCATTTTCCAATGCAGAAAAAGGAGCTGTTCCCATCGCTGGAACATGATCCTGGGCAGTGCTGGTGCTAGGCGCTGGCCGTTGCGGAGTTCCGGGGTGGGGGTCATAGCTCGCGACTCCGCCCGTTTTCAACAGGAGCTAGGACAGCACCGGATTGCTTTCCACCAGGGCGTACACTTCCACGGGCTCGGGCTGGCCTTTGACGGCGTGGATGCCTACGTTTTTGTACTCCTTGGCACCGTCTGACCAGCCTTCCACAAAGGAGGAACCGGCCAGGACCGGGACCTGGAGCTTGCGGGTAAGGCTCTCGATGCGGAAGGTCACGTTCACGGCTTCACCGACGGCGGTGTTCACCCCACGGCCCATGGCACCCAGGGCCACATCGCCGATGTTCAGGCCGACGTGGCAATAGACTTCCATGTTCATCTCATCGCGCATCATTTTGCGCACGGGGGATTCACTGGCTTCCGGGCTGCTCAGCAGGCGGGCGGCCTCGGTGGCCTGGGTGCGGATTTCTTCAGTGTCTCCCACCCAGTAGGCGAAGACGCCATCGCCGATGAACTTGTCAATGATCGCCCCACGGGGTTTCAGGATGCGCTCGCAGTCCGCATACCACTCCCGCAGCATCGTGGCCACCTGCTCCGCACTGAGCTGGGCGGAAATGCTGGTGAAATTACGCAGGTCTCCCACCAGCAAGGTCGCCTTTACCGTGCGCATGGGCAAGGCGATGGTGTGCAGCATCTGGGTGCCGCTGCCAGTGTTTTGAACGTGGTCGCCCTCGTCGGTTTCGAAAATGAAGATGCAGGTGCCGAGCTGGATGCGGTCGCCATGGCGGAGGGCGCGCGCCGTGGTCACCGCCACATCGTTGACGAAGCTGCCATTGGCGCTGCCGAGGTCCGAAACCCAGTAAAGATTGCCATCCCGGCGGATGGTGGCGTGCTGCCGGGAAACACCTGCATCCGTGAGCCGAATCGTCGCATCAGGGCTGCGGCCCAGGAGAGTGAAGTCCTCGAGTGAGTACTCCACTCCTTTATCGTGAGCTCGGAGAAAGGCAGGCATGATGATTTAGTCGGACAACTGTTGAAGCAACTGGCAGGCGGGAAGTCAAGCCCGCAGGCGGAAGTTTTCCGAAATACGTCCATTCCCCGGCACTTGAGCCGTCAATGGACGCATTTCTGCTCAAAGTTGTTCGAAAAATCAGTCTCCAATCTTTATTTCGTGCCAGTAGGCGAACTCAAAGTGCCAGTCGGTGGCCTGGGCCTCCAGCTTCACCGTGATTTTTTGTCCCGTGAAGGGGCTGAGATCCACCTCCACCTCCTTCCAGCGCGGCTTCTCATGGTCCACCGTCATTTCTTTGACCACGTGGCCGTTCACCCGGGCGACGAGTTTCCAGTCTCCCCGGTCATCCGCCGCCACGGCAAACCGCAGACGCGTTTTTCCCGGTGCGACGGTGAGCGTGCGCTCAAAACTGGCGGGTTTCTTCGGGTCGTCCGAGTGGGGGTGCTCGCAGCCGTG
>DMMK01000166.1 GCA_003453085.1 Verrucomicrobiales bacterium | reverse complement strand
AGTTAGGCCGTTCAGCAGCGCTAACCAACGATGTTAAAAGGAGCGTGAGGGAAAGAAGGGCGCGAAGCATGGGAGGCTTGGATGCCTTGGTAACGTGGAGCAGCGTCCTTTCATCCAGCTTTTGAAGACTTTTCTGCGGTACGCAGATCGCGCCCTCACCCCACAATCTCTGTCGGGCAATCCGGCAGGCTGGCCATGAAGGCGCGGCCGTAGGGTTTGGTGAGGATGCGGTTGTCGAGGATGACGACCATGCCCTTGTCGTTCTGGGTGCGGATGAGGCGGCCCACGCCTTGGCGAAGTTTCAGGATGGCTTCGGGCACGCTGTACTCGCTGAAACTGTTCAGTCCTTGCTCCTCCAGATACTCCAGGCGGGAGGCGGTGACGGGGTGATCCGGCACGGCGAAGGGTAGGCGGGTGATGATGACGTTGCTGAGGGCCTCGCCTGGGACATCCACCCCTGTCCAGAAGCTGTCCGTACCAAACAAAATGCTGTGCGTGTCCTTCTTGAACTCGTGAAGCATCTGGTGCCGGGGCATGCCGCGTCCCTGCACGAGCAGACGCCAGCCGTGATCTAGGCAGAAGTCCTCAATGCGGTCCGCCAGGGCCGTCATCTGGCTGTAGCTGGTGAAGAGCACAAAGGCTCGTCCCTTGGACAGGCCGAGGAAGTACTCAATCTGTTCGATCATCGCATCCTGGTATTCGGGCCGCCCGGGTTCGGGCATGCGCTTCACCAGGTAAAGCTTCATCTGCTTTTTGAAGTCGAAGGGGCTCTCGATGGTGGCGGCTTGCGCCTTGTAAGCCCCCACGCGTTTGCGGAAGTAGTTCAGCTTCACATCATCGCCCACGCCCAGGGTGGCACTGGTGAAAACACAGGCCTTGGTGCCGGTGAAGAAGATACTTTCCAGCTTGGGGGCCACATCAATGGGCGCGCTGTGAAAGGAGACGATCTTGTTGTCTCCACTGCTGCGTTCGGCCCAATAGACATGGCCTTCCTCGCTCTGATCCAGAAAGGAACTGATGGCCAGGCGCAGAGCCCCGAGTCGTTTGGCGATGTCCAGCAGCTCCAGCTTTTGGCCTTCGCTTTTGGCGGCGTCGCCTGCCTTTTGGGCGATGCGGGCCACGCGTTGCAGCGGCAGGGAAAGGGTGTCCTCCACCAACTCGGGCTCGCGCACGCGAAATTCCTTGGCGTAGGGGCCGGTGAATTTGCAGGCGTTTTCCGCCGTGCGGAAGAAGCTCTCCACCATGCCCAGGCACTGGGAGACCTCGCGGGTGCCATCTTGCTCGCCCAGAGATTGGAAGAAGCCTTTGCGCGTTTTCGGATTGAACAGACGGCCCAGCTCAAAGCGAATGTTGGACTCGCTGACGTGGATGCCGAAGGCCTTTGCGGCGATGTTTTCGATGGTGTGGGCTTCGTCCAGAATGACGAAGTCACGCGGGAAAATGAAGTTGGTATCATCCGCTAGCGGGCCTTCTTCGGCGGAGGCCAGCAGGGTGAAAAAGAGTGTGTGGTTCAGCACCAGCACATCGGCCTCGGCCATGCGCCGGCGCACGTCCTGGTAAACGCAGCCGCTGCCGGGCGGGCAGCGGCGCGGGGTGCAGGCATGGGGCTCACTGCACACCAGGGACCAAACGCGGGCGCCGGGGGTGAAGTCCATCTCGCTCAACGTGGCGGAGGGATTGTCGCGAAAGAAGTCTTCGATGAGTTGCAGCTCCGCGGTCTCGCTGCTGCTGAAGAGATCGCCACTGTGGGAGTAGGCGTTCTTCAGGCGGGTGGGGCAGAGGTAGTTGCTGCGGCCTTTCAGCAGTTCGGCATGGAAGGGGCCGAGGATCTTTTTGACGATCGGGATGTCCTTGTGAATGAGCTGCTCCTGAAGGTTGATCGTGTGCGTGCAGATGATGGCCTTGCGGCCTTGCTCCAGCGCGTATTGAACGGCAGGAATGAGGTAAGCCAGGGATTTGCCGACGCCTGTGGCGGCCTCCACCACCAGGGGTTTGTTTTTCTCCAGCGCGCCCGCCACCAGTTGGGCCATGCGCTGCTGCTGGGGCCGGTATTCAAACTGGGGGGAGAGGGCCAGCTTTCCCTCCGTGGAAAAGGCCAGGTGCATCCTCTCCGCGAGCGTAGGCCCGCCGAGAGCACCTTCGGAGGCCTCGAGAATACTGATCATCTGCACATCATGCCGGGGGCGGCGGGTGGTGCAAGCGGGGACGTGGCCAAGGCTGAGTTACCGATGCAGCCTGCCGGGGAAATGCGCCGACGCAGGCAGCCTTGCGAGCTACAGCCCGATCATCAACTGGGCAAACTGCAGGCCGCTGACGGTGATCTGGCCGCTGTTGCTCACGAGGCCGCGGGTGTTGTAGTAATGAGGGATGGGGTCGTCTTTGACCCAGGAGACGACAGGTTTTTGGACGGCCTGATCGGCAGCGCGGACGCTGACGGGGAGGCCCCAGCGCGTGCAGCGGATCTTCCAGGCATTCACGGGCCCGGTGGGCACATCACGCAGCCAGGGGTAGCGTTTGATGAAGTCCATCTTGGCGGTGGCCGGGACGGTCAGCTCAAACCAGGCCTCGTTGCCCCGGATGAACTCAGACAGGGTGATGGCCGGGTTTTTCTGGTGGGCCTTGTAAAGAGCCTGAAGGTCCACACCCAGCAGGTTCATGCCGTTGTAGGGGCCGTGATGGTTGGGGGAGCGAAAGTGGCTGGCGTGCCAGGCTTCAAATTCGGGGTTCAGCAGCAGGTTCAGCTCCACATGCAGGTGGGCGCGGCGCTGATCAATGCCGCTGCCAGTGTAGCCCATGCGTCCGAGCACGGAGCTGTGGGTGACCTTGTCCCCCACGGTGACATTCGATGAGGCGAGGTGGGCGTAGAGCGAAAAGAAAGCGCCCTCGGTGAGGTCATGCTGGACGACGATGTAGCGCCCATAGTTGCTCTGACCTGCGCTGGCCGTGACATAAACCACTGTGCCTGGGAGGATGGGGTGGATATCATCCAGAGGATTGCCTTTGGCATCACGCTGGGTGGGTTTCACGTCCATGCCCTCATGAAAGCGGGCAAAGGCGATGCGCTGGCCCACGCGGCGGGCATCCCGCACGAAGCCGAACTGGCCGCCTTCCCAGGGGGTGGATTTCACCCCCTCGAAGTCCCGGTCCACAAACTGGAAGTAACCCGCCCCGTCCCCGACCAGCAGGGCTCCGTTGTCGGTCGGCAGTCGCAAATCCAGCGCACTGGCACTGGTGACGGCCGCAAGGAAGAGGGCGAGGAAACGAGACATAAGGGGGGAGGGAACCTGCATTCCAAAATCGGGCCAGAGCCAGGAATGGATGTGCCCATCCCCAGGTCAGACCCGATTTCGGAGCCGGACGGATCAGATCAGACCCAGTTCGGTCACGGCGTCGCGCTCTTCGCGGAGCTCGGTTTCCGTGGCCTTGATCTTTTCCTGGCTGAATTCATTGACGGGTACGCCCTGCACGACTTCCCACTTGTTGCCGTCGGTGCGGATCGGGAAGGAGAACATGAGGCCTTTTTCGATGCCGTAGCTGCCATCGGAGCAGACGGCCACGCTGGTCCAGTCACCTTCAGGCGTTGGGCGGGTGAGGCTATGGACGGTGTCGCAGGCGGCATTCGCGGCGGAGGCGGCGGAGGAAAGGCCACGTGCGGCAATGATCGCTGCACCGCGCTGCTGCACGGTCTTGATGAAATCACCTTTGAGCCAGGCGTGGTCACTGATCACGTCCGTGACAGCTTTGCCGCCGATCTTGGCGTTGAAGAAGTCAGGGTACTGGGTGGCGCTGTGGTTGCCCCAGATGGCCAGGTTAGACACGGTGCTGTGATGCACACCCGCCTTGGAGGCGAGCTGGCTCTTGGCACGGTTTTCGTCCAGACGGGTCATGGCAAACCAGCGGTCTGCAGGCACGCCCTTGGCGTTGTTCATGGCGATGAGGCAGTTCGTGTTGCACGGGTTGCCCACCACGAGGACGCGCACGTCACCGGCGGCGTTTTTCTCGATCGCCTTGCCCTGGCCAGTAAAGATGCCGCCATTGATTTTCAGCAGATCCTTGCGCTCCATCCCGGGGCCACGCGGCACGGAACCGACGAGGATGGCCCAGTTGACACCCTGGAAACCGACGTCGAGTTCGCAGGTGGGGGTGATGCTGTTGAGCAGGGGGAAAGCGCAGTCATCCAGTTCCATGCAGACGCCGTTGAGGGCGCTCAGGGCTTTCTCGTCATTGCGCTCGATCAGGCGGAGATTCACCGGCTGGTCGGCTCCGAAAAGGGCACCGGAAGCGATGCGGAAGAGGAGGGAATAACCAATCTGACCGGCGGCACCGGTGACTGCGACTGTGATGGGGGCTTTGCTCATGGTAAGGAGCCTGAACGATTCGCAGCGGATGCCTGGGGGCAAGGGAAAAAAGCCGACCTCTGAGAAAGCAAAAAACGAGCTAAATTCAACCACCTGCGAAGCATGTGAGTACATTGTACAGGCATGGATTATGGCCTAACGCTTAGTGTGTAGCAAATAATATGTACCTTGTGTCGTTCATACGTGTACCTAAAACCATAGAAACTTCATTTACTTTCCCTTTGACGAAGACTTATCCATGTAACAGATTCGTCACCGCTTCTGGGAAAAACCGGAAGATGCTCCCATTAAAACACCCAGTATGAAAAACCACAGTTCCTGAAGGCTTTCTGCCTTGCCATTCTTCCTATTGCATCCCAAGGGTTCAGCGCAGATGCTATCCCGGCCTCCGCATCTACTTTCAGCCTTACCCTGACTCTCAGCAGCACTGCTAACGCGACGGTGGCGAAAAATGCGAGTGGCGTGCCTATCAAAGGCGCCGCGTTAGTTGATTCTACGACCTACACTTCAACGAAGAATGGTGCCACCATCACGACCACTGAGCAGGTGACCAAAATCGTTGCCTCCAAATACACGGTGAAAGAATTCCTCACCGACCTCACAGGCGAAGAAAATCCCCTGATCACGGACATCAAGGGCTGGAGCATCCAGAAGATCCAGGCGACCACCAACATTGAAGGTGACCTCAACATCACCGCTCCGTACTACTTCCTGGTGAAGAAAGGCGCGGCCCCCATCTCCCTAGGCAACCGAATCTCCTCTAACAGCACAGTAAAGAAGAGTGGCCTCAACCAGAAGGTTGTGACTTCCTCGACAACGACGACCGGCGAAGAGCCTGTCACGACGGTTACCCCTGTTTCCACCAGCTACTCGGAAGCTCTGAAATTTGCAGGCGGTCTCACATTGGTCGTGAAAGGCAAAACCTTTGGCCTTGCTGGTATCTACACCGGCAGCCAGAAGCTGGGTTTCACCAAGGCCAAGGACGAAGTGATTCTTTCTGGCGCAGGCAAGTTTACCTCCCTCGCCGGCTTCACCAATGAGCTGGCCATCCTGGAAGGCTCTGCTGCACTCACTCCTGGCGTCGCTACCGACGTCTCCGCTTATCCTGGCTTTGTGGTTACCCCACCGGCCGTGGATCCCTAATACCAGGAACAGTCTGGTGACGTCATCGGTAAGATGATCTCAATCTGACCCAAAAATTTCGCCATCTGCTGCAAAGCAGGTGGCGTTTTTTTTACCTCTTTCGAACAATTCGTGAAATAATAGCAAATGAACAGATCTTCTCCCCTTTGGCTGGCAGGCGTGGTTTTGGCGGCTGCGATATGCGGTGGTTTCTTTTTTATGGCCGGTGGTCCAGACAAAAGTGCAAGCCAGATCGCCCAAACAACGCCCGTTAAGACCCCGACCGTGACCTCGCAGCCCAGTGCAGGGGACGCTTTGTCTTCAGGCGCAGTTGCGGAGGTGCCTTTATCCCAAGCCCCGGCCACTGTAGCCCCGGTAAAAACACCTGATGCGAAGCCTCAGATTCTCGAAACCATCCAGGATGCTGCTGTTTCCTACGATGCCAAGGAACTGCCGAAGATTCAGCCCTTCCTACTGCATCCAGATCCAGAAGTGCGGGCTGCTGCTCTCCAGGGCATGATTGATCTCGGGGATGCGGCAGCCGCACCACTTTTGCGCGCGGCTTCTCAATTGGCGCTTTCTCCAGAGGAAGCTTTGGCATTGAAGCAGGCCGCTGATTATGTCGAATTGCCCTCAGGCAGCCTTCTAAACAAAGGCAAAGGTAGCGGCAATTAAGGAGCGGCAGGCAGCACGGCACAAACGTCCTCGCATGCAGCGGTAATGAATCTTTGGTCAAGCAAGGATGGGCTAAAGCAAATACCTATGTTCTGATTGACTAGAGGGCAAATTCCATGAACCATAGCGTGTTCTATGAAATATCATTATTTTTGCCCTCTGCTAGCCTTGCTGGCACCGAGTCTTTCGTCTCTCCAAGCCGCCCCTGCTGAGCTTCCTGGCAGTGTGGCACCGTTTTCTCTGGCATTGACACTGAGCACCAGCGTGGGCGGCACCGTCGCTAAAGACCCGACCTCCGGCAAACCTTGGCCTAAAACTGACCCATTAGCTGGCCCGGCGGAGCGCAACAGCTGGGAGATCAAAGACGAGACAGGCGAACAGAGGGTGGAGTCCGGAGAAGAGCGTGTGTACAAGGTCGCCGTATCTAAATACTCGACCAAAGAATTGCTTTTGGACTTGGTCAAAATCGGCGTGATTAGCGACATCAAGGGCTGGAGCCTTGTCAAAGTGGAAGTCACCCGCGATCAGAATGTCAATGTGACAGCTATCGGAGGCGTGTTTTACACTCATGCCGGACCATCCCAGTTTTATCTGACTCACAAAACACTGGCACCTGTATTGCTGGAGCGCTACCTTAGCCTCGACACGAACGAAGGGGATCCGGCACTCACGCTGAACAGCAAAGTGGTGACCAAATACAATGACGAGGGGGAGCCTACGTCCGAAAGCTTTACGCACACTGCCAGCTACAAACAGAGCGCGCAGCTGTCCCTCGACATTGAAAATTATGTAGAGGAATCCGCCATCGTTTATGCCGCAGCACCCGTGATTGATAAGTCTTTCCATGTTGCAGGTGTGATGAGCTCCGGAGAAAGGTTGGGCTATTTCGGTCCGGCGAAACGCCGCGTGATCCTTGCCTCGCCGACCAAACTGAGCGGCCTCCAGGGCAACATGCGGGTGTTTGATGAAGAGGAAAACGACTACATTCATTACTTTGTGGAAGGCACTGCCGTAGCCGGCGCCGGTATCGCCAAAGACGTTTCCAGCTTCCCTGAAGTATTAGGCGACGAGATTCTCTCCCAATAGTTTCCAGGAACGGAGGAGCGGTAGCTCCATCGGTTTTTTAGCCACCTCCGCAGATTGCGTGAGGTGGCTTTTTTTGGGTGACGTTACGAGGGCTTGGCCCATTCTCTAACACAAAAGACCGGGGGCATTCTACCGCTCTGAGCTTTGACTTTATGACCTATTGCAGGGCGTCATTTCCCCGCCTTGAAAGCATTACTATTGGTTTCACCACAGGCAGCCTCTCTGAGGCTGCCAAACAGAAGGCCTATCCAGCCATTGACCCTGAATAACCGTGCGGCGAAGTTGCCGCGTTCCGTATTTTTGACAAAGTTCTTTTTCTCTTCACTCGCTGTCTTGCTCTTTCCTGCCTGGAGTTCCGCGCAGGTGGACCCCATCCTCCCGGGCAGTGTTTCCACATTCTCTTTGGGTCTAACTTTAAGCACGACCGTGGAAGGAACCGTCGCCAAAGACCCAACCACGGGCAAACCGTGGCAACCGGGAACCCCCGACGTAGGCCCTGCGTATTATAATAACTGGTTGGTGCGAAAGAAGGATAAGGACGTCGAAAGTGGCGAAGAATGGGTTAGCAAGATCGTCGTCAAGAAATACGGCAACAAGGAGCTGCTGGCGGATTTAAAGAAGCTCAATGTCATTACCGACATCAAGGGCTGGAGCCTTGTGCTGGTGCAAGCGACGCTTGAGAACGTGTCCGAGGTCCCGCCTATACCGGGTGACTTCATTCCCGTCTTGGCTGGACCGATCAAAGTTTATCTTTCGCACAAGACCAACGCTCCTATTTTGTTAGACGACTACATCCGCGTGATAATCCAGGGTGGAATTGCCTTCAAAGCCAACAGCAAGAAGCTGGTGAAATTCAATGCGGCGGGCGTGCCTGCCAATCCGGCGTTGACTCACGCTGTCACCGGAAAAGGTCTGGGTGCCGTCTTGATTACGCTTGGAACGTATGAAGAAACGGAAGAGGAGGGTGAGCCCCCTGTTGCCCCCGCAGTGACCAAGTTCGCGCAGGTCTCGGGCTTGTTCAGTGGCGGCGAGAAGCTGGCCACTCTGGGTCCTGACAAGGCTTTAGTGATTTTATCCACAGCTTCGAAAATCGCCGGGATGGGCGTTTTCATCGAGCCTGAGTTTGAAATGGAAACGGTTTCTTATTCACTGGCGGAAGGTGGCGTGACATGGGGTGCGGGTGTGGCCAAAAATGTGTTCGGCTACCCCGATGTGACGGTTGAAGTAGATCCTTTGGATCAGTAAGGCTGAAGCGATCTTCAAATCCTTTCAACTCAGCTTCGATTGCGGTAGCTGGAGGGCGTCTGACCCGTGCGCTTCCGGAAGTGCTGAGTGAAGGCACTCTGGTCCGTAAAGCCGCAGCGGCAGGCGATTTCGGAGACGGAAAGCGCCGTCGTTTCCAGCAAACGGGCCGCTGCCAGCACTCGGGTCTTCAGGAGGAACTCCTGGGGAGACAGGCCAAAGGTGGTCTGAAATCGGCGTTGGAGCTGGCGCAAGGACTGGCCACAGGCACGGGCCACATCCTCGATGAGCAACGGCTTGCTGAAATCTTGGCGGATGATTTCCACGGCCTGGGCCACGGTTTGGAAAACGGGCAGCCGCCGTTCGGCCTCATCGGGACGGCGCAGCAGGCCCATGACTCCCTGAATGTCGCCTTTGGCATCCTGCACCGGCAGCTTGGTCACCAGAAACCAGTCCGGCATGCCCTGGCGGTCCCACCAGAGCTCGATGCGCTCAATACTAGCGGCCTTACCCGTGAGGAGTTGGTCGTCGTCATCCACATAAGCCTGGGCCATGCTGCCAGGGTTGAGGTCAAAGTCCGTCATGCCCAGGATCTCGCCTTCCTCGTGCATGGAGTAACGCTGCCGGAGGCCCTCACTGGCAAACATGAGGTGGCCTTCCCGGTTCTTGGCAAAGAAATAGACGCCAGGGATGTGGTCAAACAACCGGTGGAAGAGCGAAGTAGGGGCCAGGGTGGCCACCCAGCGGTCGCGCTCCTGCTGCCAGCGACGGACCACGCCCTCAGGCCGCTGGTGCAGCGTGCGTGGTTTGAGGAGAGTCGCATTTCGCATCATCTTTGTCGTGACGATGATGCCTGGGTTTGTGTAAAGCTGCAATCCTCCAACCGCATGAAACCCATCGTCCAGATTTCCCTCGACCTGACCAACATTGACGAAGCCCTCGAAACGGCGGCCCTGGCCATGCGCGCGGGGGTGGACTGGCTGGAGGCTGGCACGCCGCTGATTTTGGCCGAGGGGCTGCATGGGGTGCGGGCGCTGAGAAAAGCCTTCCCCCACACGCCAATCGTGGCGGATCTAAAGACCATGGATGGTGGCTACCTGGAGGCTGAAATGATGGCCAAGGCGGGTGCTACCCATGTGGTGGTGATGGCCCGGGCGCATGCCGAGACGATCAAGTGCGTGGTGAAAGCGGGCGCAGATTTCGGCTGCAAAGTCATGGGGGATAACATGGTGTGCCCAGACATGGTGGAAGGGGCCAAGTTCCTTGAAGACCTCGGCTGTGACTACGTCATCCACCACATCGGTTACGATGAGCGTCGCGGCATCGCCGCCGCAGGACATCGCATGCCCAGCCCCATGGATCAGCTGCGAGAAGTGGTGAACGCGGTCAAAATTCCCGTGCAAGCCGTCGGTGGGCTGACCCTGGAGCAGGCCATCCAGTGCCCGCAGTATGGGGCGCCGCTGGTGGTCCTGGGCGCACCGCTCACCATTGATGCGGATTCTTTTAAAACCGCCGATGGCAATCTGGAAAGCTCCCTGCGCCTGATCTGCGAAGCGGTGCATGCACAGACGGTGGTGCGGTAAAAACGCTTCAGCTCGCCAGCTTTGCCGCCAGCAGCACAGCCTCCACCAAGCTCTGCCCGTTGGCTTTGCCCTGCCACGCGATGTCACAGGCCGTGCCGTGATCCACACTGGTGCGCGGCACAGGCAGGCCCAGGGTGGTATTGACAGCCGAGTCAAAGGCCAGGGCCTTCAGCGGGATGAGCGCCTGGTCATGGTACATGCAGATGTAGGCATCCACCGTTTTACGCTTGGCAGGGATGAAGGCGGTGTCAGGAGGCAGAGGACCTTCAATGGTCATCCCCTTGGCACGGGCAGCGGCGATAGCGGGCTCGATGAGGGTTTCCTCCTCGCGTTGGCCAAAGAGACCATGCTCCCCGGCGTGCGGATTCAGCCCGCAGACGGCCAGCTTCGGTTTCCGGCCCAGATGGCGCTGCACGGCATCGGCGGTGAGTTCGATTACCTCCAGAATCCGCGCGGAGGTGAGGGCGGGAACCACGTCCTGATAACCGATGTGGACGGTGACAAGGCTGCAAATCATGACCTCTGAAAAGAAGGCCATGCAGGAGCGGGCGGCGTCCATTTTTTCGGCAAACATCTCCGTGTGCCCCGGATACATGATCCCCGCAGCACGCAGGGCCTCCTTATTGATCGGGGCCGTGGCCACTGCGGCGGCCTGGCCTGCCAACGCAGCCTGGATGCTTTTCTCAATGTAGAGGTAACTGGCGGCTCCCGTGCGCGCACTGACGGTGCCGGGGGTGAAATCCGCCGCATCGAATCCGAAGAGATCCAGTACCGCAGGCTCCTCCAGCGAGGCCGCTTTTTCAGCCCACTCGATCTCGGACAGGATGCGTTTCGGCGCAGGCAGCCCCGTCTGGCGGGCGCAGCGGGCCAGCAGCCGGGCATCCCCAAAGATGACCGGGGTGGCGATTTCGCGCACGGCTTCATTCGCCAGCAGTTGCAGGCAGATCTCCGGGCCGACCCCGGC
>DMMK01000007.1 GCA_003453085.1 Verrucomicrobiales bacterium | reverse complement strand
CTCCTTGATTGTGCTCGATCAATGCATTCCTGCAGCTGGGATCCACGACGATGGTTGCCGCCTTGTTCTGGAACGTGTTGCCGGTGAACTGCAGGTCGTGGCCGTTGGGAGCGAAGGTGACGGCCTCGTTGGGTGCAGAGTCTCCCAGAATGAAGATGTTATCGCGCACAATGATGGGACCGTAAGTAGCGCCAGGCTCATAGATCGTGAAGTAGAGTTCTGGAAATTCTCCCGGCTTGGCCGTGCGGTAGGAGATGCGACCACGCCGTATGTCGGGCTCGTTCTTGGTCGTGTTGTTCACGAAGACATTGCCCGTCATGACGAAATTGACCGGCTGATTGATCCACGCGCCTCGCCCGCCATTGCGAAAGGTGTTGCCCGTCATCGTCACATCCGTGCAGCTTTTTTCCACACTCACCACACGCGAACCATTGGTGCCGTCCACGAGATTACCGGTGATCGTGGCGTTCTGGCAGTACTCCGCCAGAAAGAAAGCCCCCATGCGACTGCCGAGGATGTGGTTGTTCGCGAAGACGATGTTCCGGCTGCGCTGGATGTGCATCGTGTCGCCTATCGCACTGAGCTGGCAGCCGGTGACCCGCACGTCATGGGCCCCGGTGATGTCAAAAGCCCCCTTCCCTGGCCCGCCGCCGGTGGGCGCGTAAGCGGCCAAATAAGTCGCGGAGATATTGTGGGCCATGATCAGCTCCCCATCTGCGCCGCCCTCAAACCGGATGGGAGGGCCGCCTGGAGTCTCGGCGATTTTGATGAACTCCGGTGTGGACTCCACGATGAAGTATTGGCGCCCCCTAACCAAGTTTGATGGAAAATGCAGCCCCAGAAAGGTGAGGGCTTCCTTGGGCTCTGCACTGGCACTGACAGGCCACGGATCGGCCTCATTGGCAAAGAACACGCGGTCATCTCCCGGCTGGATGGAAATGACAGGCCGCAGTTTATCCATGCGAAAGTACGTCTTTGCTCGCTCCACTTCCCAGGGTTCATGGGCCTCTGGCCAAGTGAGGATCTGCCACAGGTAGCCATAGTCCCACATGAACTTGCCACTGCGGAGCAGGGTGCAGCTTTCCACCGCCACCCGCTGGGCCGGGGTGATGACCTCTCCTTCCTTACCTTTTTTACTGAGGCAATGCACCCCGATCACCGCCCCGGCGATGCCGTTCGATTTCACATCGCGAAAAAGGATGTCATGGGTGGCACCTCCTTCCGAAGTGGTGATCTCGATGCCTTTGGTATTCACACTGGGTTCCCAGGTGTTGTCCTTTTGAGCAGGGTCAAACACGTGTCCGATAAACTCACCGCCTAACCAAGTGAAGTGGTGGATGTCCTGTCCGGCAAACAGGACCACGCGCGCCTTGTCTCCCAGGACTTTCGGAAGGTGAAACCGGGCCCCATAAGCAGTGATGGTGCTATTGGACACGAGCTTCACAGGCGCTGCCCCCTCCAGATGGTAGTCCCCCGGCGGGATGGTGACCACACCGCCAGTCCCCACCAGCGCGGCGATGCGCGCTGTGTCATCTGCCAGCAAGGGAGCCGCCACCAAGGAGAGCAGGAGGGACAGGAGTCCGGGCGCAAAAAGTTTCATGATGGAATCCTAACGAAACCAGGCCCCGCTTGACCACGACAAAGACTGTGTGAAACGCGACACCCGCGCCCAAGCTTTGCCAATCAGGCACGCCGACGGCGCATGAGCAAGGCACCCAAAGCCATCAGCAGCAGGACGGCTCGGGAAGGCTCGGGCACCACGACAATGCCGACAAAGCCGGTGTCCCAAAAGCGGCTGGTATCCAGCATGAGGCCATTGAGGTCCAGGTAGTTTTGCAGCGCGCTGTCCACTTCAAAAGTGTAGGAAGTCTCGGAACCATTCACCATCGTGGTCCAGTCCATGAGATCCCAGACCATCCCCGCCGAGTAGTTCAAGTTTTCGCCACCCGAGGCTGCCCCGATCTTCACATTTGTGCTGCCGCTGCTGTTCACATTGAGCGTGCCATTGATGACGAGGGTGTCGTTATTGATGGTGCCATCCTTGGCGTAAAGGCCGCCTGCATTCGCCGCGATGGCATCCCAGTTCATGGTGCCATTGGGGTTGAGATTGGCGAGAAGGTTGCTGGCATTGACATCGCTGGTGGTGCGGCTGATCTGAAAGTCTAGGATGCTGCCGCCAGCGGCATTCAAAGTGACGGGTGCGGTGACCGTGAGGGCACCTAGGCCCCCGGAAACCGTGGGATCGCCAGGACGAAGGATGGCCCCTGCACTCACCGCGACTCCTGCGGTGGTCACGATGAAACCATTGCCGCCCAGTGCGCCCGCAGTGACGGTGACCGCCCCCGTGCCTGTGCCGGAGCCGCCGGTGTTGTTCACCAGCAGCGCGCCCCCCAGCACCTCCGTGCCGCCGCCATAGGTATTGGCTGCCGTGAAGACCACCGTGCCCTGCTTAGCCGTGCCGACGAGCTGGTTCGCATTGGCATCGGGCAAGCCATCGAGATTGGTATCCAGATTGGCGTGATTGCGAAATTGGTTGATGGTGATGCGGGTGTTGTTGGCCGCCATGGTGGCACCGGGCGTCTGCGAGCCAGCGACGGGAGCCGTGCTGCCGGAAATGATACCGGAAAAAACGGTGGTACCCCCCGTGGCCGCACTGAGGGCAAAATTATGCACGGCGGTGATGACATTGGTGCCACCTGCACCGGCCGCCGTACCGGTGACCGGCACGTTAACATTTTGAGCCGCGATGTTGCCGCTGAAGGTCACGGTGCCGCTGGTATTCAGCCCGCCAAACTCATACCCATTCATGAGGTTCATGCTGCCCGAGTTCCCATACAGACTCTGATAAACAGCAGGGGTCACCCCATTAACATTGCCTGTACCGGCCAGATTCGTGCCGGTGCCACCTGCCGGAGAAAGACTGCGGGCGAAGGTGCTGCCGGGTGTCTCCATGAACAAACGGCGGCTGCCGCCCTCCGTGTTCGATGAATAAAGATTGCCGCCGTTGCCATCCCCGAGGCTGAAGGTCTGCGTGCCGATGGGGCTGGCCGTGCCCACCGCGCCGACGGAACCTTCGATCACGACGGTACCTGCCGTGATGTTTTGACCATTGGCATAGGTGCGGGCGAGATCCGAAAAACGGATGGTGCCATTGTTTCGCCCATCGGTGCTGGTGCCAGGCGACCCTGGCCCCCAAAACACGGTGCCATTCCCGCCTGTGCCAGAAGCGATCTGACCTGTGAAGTAGATGGTCTGCCCTTCACGGGTAACGAGGAACTCCACGCTGCGCGCATTGGAGCCCAGGGTCACATCGCCACTGATGGTGAGCGTGTTGGTATTCAGCCCACCGGCCCCATCGCCATCCAGGGAAAAACGCACACGTCCGTTCTGCGGGCTGGTGCCGGTATTGCCGGAAAAGTCTAGGTCGCGCTCAAAAACATAGTTTTCCGTGTCGTTCGAGGCTCGCAGCCGGAGCTGGGTGGCGGTGTTGTTCCGGATGTCGGTCGTGCTGATGGCCGTGTTTGCACTGCCCACCTTCACGGCGGAGGTGGAGTTGCCCAACGCGCTGTTTTGCCCGCTGAGCACGCTGCCACGGAAAACCAGCACTCCATTGGAGACCACCGTGTCTCCCGTGTAACTGTTGTTCGTGTTGGTCAGTTCCAAAAAGCCGTTGAGCGAACCCGTGGGCATAGTGGGCACGGTGACGTCAATGCCATTCGCTCCAGACACGAGCCCAGCCAGGCGGATGCCATTGCTGCTGCCTGCCGCCAGGCTGACATTCAGGGGCGAATTCAACAGCACATCGGCATTGATCACATCCGTCGCGTTGCTGTTCGCCAAGCGCGCCAGTAAGGCCGAACCTGACGTTGTCTGAAAAACCAATGAACCTCCCGTTCCTGAATTCAGGGTGATGCCGTAATAGGTGGAGGTGGAGTCTCCCAGGTTCAGCGTCCCCAAAGTGATCTGCTGGTTCAGCCGGATGGTTTGGTTTCCAGCGAGATTGTTGTTCACATTGGCCATGTCATCCACGGCATTGGGGAAAGCCGTGGCGGGCGTCCAATTGGCGGCGCTGTTCCAGTCATAAGTAGTGCCGGCAGCCGTCGGCACCCACGTGTACGTAGCCCCGTGGGAAACCAAAGGAAGACCAGTGATGGCCAGAAAAAGAGTGCGGGCGAAGGTTGGGTATGAGCGGGGGGATCTCATTCGGTGAATGTAATCACACCGTAAACACTGAACCAAGATCAATTCTCGACAGAGGGCCTTCAGTCCGACGCAAAGAAAACCCCTAGCACTCGTTTAGGGACCTCCCGTCTCTGACTGGCAAGCCGATGATTCCGAGGAACTTGCCTGCTTGGCCGCTTTTTTGCTCGATCTATTCAGAGCAGGCACGCTAAGATAGTCTCGTATTCACCTTAAACTGAAATCACCATGGCATCATATGAACTTCTGTTGGGCCCCGTGTTGGGGTATGAATGGGATGAAGAGAATGGCCAGAGCCTGTACACGGTGATCGTGCGGGCCCAGGGAACGGCCCCCACCTGGAACGTGGATGGCCAGGACATCCCCATGAAAGCCATCACGGCCTCCCTTCCTGACAAAAGCCGCGTGTGGCGAGGGGAAATTCCCCTGGCACCCTTCGCGGCCGGGGTGGCAGCCCGTTCCGTGGCGTACTCGGTGAAGCGTGGAAACACCCGCCTCAAGAATGTGTGTGGCGAGGATCATTGGAGCTTCCATTTGCCAGGCAAACTCACGCCCGCTCAACAACCGCGCATCGCCTTTTGCTCATGCAATGGCTTCACGGATCCGAATGCCATGAGCGGCATCAATCCCCTGGCCCTCTGGGAGCGGATGAAAACCATGCACGACCAGGAGCCGCTGAGCCTGCTGCTGATGGGCGGTGACCAGCTTTACTGCGATGATCTGGCTCGTAAAGAAGGCAGCTTTGCCCGGGTGTGGACCTGGCTGAAACCCGGCGAAAAGCCGCAAGGCCCCCCGAATGTGAACGACTTCCTCAAAGCCTACTTTGATCACTACCTCATGACCTGGGGGCGCATCGTACAGGTGAAGGGCCAGCAAACCTTCGAGTATCCCCACACCGCCATGGTCCAGATGATGGCCTCTGTGCCGAGCGTGATGATGTGGGATGACCATGACATCTTCGACGGCTGGGGTTCTTACCAGGCCTCTGAGAAGAAGATCCCGTACTACAAAGAGGCCTTTGAGGCCGCCCGGCAAGCCTTCGAGGTTTACCAGATCCGCGGCAAATCCGCCAATCGCTCGCTGCTGGATCGCAAGTCTGCACGCCCACGCCACTACAGCCAGGGGCTGAAGTTCGGCACCTATGACATCCTGGTCATGGACAACCGTACGCACCGGACTCCCAGCCAAGTCATGGATAGCAATCAATGGAGCCAGATCTTGAAGTGGCTTGAAAGCAGCAAGCCGACCGCCGCCAAAAACATCAAAAGCACATTGCTCGTCGTCTCCCCAGTGCCCGTGGTGTATCGCCGTTTTCACAACTGGGTCTCCGAGTTGCCCGGCGAGCATGGAGGCGAGGATGATCTGCGGGATCACTGGAGCCACCATACGCATGAGGGGGAGCGAGACCGTCTGGTGCATCATCTTTTCAAGACTCTCAAGCATGATGGCAACCCGGAAGGAAAGTACAACCGCGTTACGCTCCTCTCTGGCGATGTGCATGTCGGTGCCCTCGGCTTTCTAGAGAGAACCGATGCGCCGGCGGAGATCGCCCAGGTCATTTCCTCGGCCATCATGCATCCGGCTCCTGGAGCACTCGCCTGGGAAGGGTTGAAGGCAATCAGTTCGGATGCGGATCACGGCATCCAAGGCCAGCCTGTCGTCGCCAAAATGACCCGCGCCGTCGGGGCCAAGGACCGCTACCTGCGATGCCGCAACTTCGCCTGGCTGAAGGAGGGCGATGACCAGAAGCTTTGGGTGAACTGGGAATGCGAAAACCTGGACGGCCAAACACCCGAACGGGTGGAGTTTGGCCTGCGCTGACCCGAGGCAGGATCAGCCCCAATGCTGCGCGATCTTCCGTTTCAGGAAGTCCACGCTGCGGGCCAGTTGGTCCATGCCATCCACCCCGTCTTCGATGCTGATCCAGCCATCGAAGCCTTGGCTTTTGAGTTCGGCAAAGATGGCGTCGTAGTCATTCAGACCTTTGCCGATCTCGCCATGACGAAGGCGCTTGGCATAGCCCATGGCTCCGCCTTCTTCTTTGCGCAGATCTTCGATGGTGCCCTCGGCGAGGTAGCGGTCGCTGGCATGCATGGTGACCACGCGGTGAGACACCCGCTTTAAAAGCTCAAGGGGATCTTCCCCGGCGAGGTAGGTATTGCTAGGGTCATAGTTCACCCCGAAAAAGGGGTGCTCCACGGCGGCCACGAGCTGGCAGAAAACGGCCATCTTTTGCGCAAACTCCGGGTATTCCCAGAAGTCGTCTTTGTAATGATTTTCGATGATCAAAGTGATGCCACGTTCCTGCGCATAAGGCAGGCAGGCGTGGATGGAATCGGCCGCTAGTTTCACGCCCTCATCGACGCTCAGTTCAGGACGACGCTGGCCGCTGAGCACGCGGCAGTAGCTACCGCCAAGCACCTGGGTCATATCAATCCAGCGCTTTTGTTTGGCGATCTCCTTTTCACGAAAGGCCGCATCGGGATGTGTGAAGTCCGGGGAGCAGCACATCATGGGGATGACCTTGCCCGTGTCCTCCACCTCACGACGAAAGCGGAGCCAGTTTTTCTCATCGGCCATTTCCAGGAAGCCTGCATACCATTCCAGGCCTTGAATATCGAGCTTGGAGGCAAGGGCGATCCATTCCGAAACAGACATGGTGCCCTCTTTGCAGAGCTGCTGCATGAAGGCTTTGGGGAAGGCGGCGAGCTTGGGCATGGCAATGAAAAGGGGTGCAGGAAAGACGGCCTAACGAATTATTTGCTTGGAATCGTGGAGGTGTCTTTGGGCGGATTGCGACCGATGAAAGGGTGCTGCTCCAGATCCATGACCTGGCCGCTGATGGGGCCGCTTTCATCCGCCAGCCAGTAGATGGCCGCAGCGGCGATTTCCTCCGGCCAAAGGATGCGTCCGGCAGGGGCATAGACTTTGGGAAGATCCGTGTACCAGTCCTCGCGCAGACCGTGCTCGCGTTTGCGTTTCGCCTCATTTTCTGTGAGCACCCAGCCGGGGTTGATCTGGTTCACCCGCACGCCGTTTTCGCGCATGAGGGTGTCGCCCAGATTGCGAGTGAGGGTCATCAATGCGCCTTTGGAGATGCTGTAAGGCAGCAGGTTGGGCTCACCACTGTAAGCATTCACACTGCCGATGTTCAGCACGCTGCCACCCGTCTTCGTCAGTGCCGGCAAAGCGGCCTGAGTGAGGAGAAAGGGAGCCAAGGCATTCACCGACATCATCTTCATGAAGAAGGCGGCATCGGTGGTGTGGATGTTCCCCTGAGAAACCATAGCCGCGTTGTTCACCACGGCATCCAGCCGACCAAAGGTGCCCAAGGCGAGATCCACCAGGCGCTGCGGGCAGCCTTCATTCGTGAGGTCTTCCACATGAGCCACGGCTTTGTCCGCTCCCAGTTCCGTCACGACTTCGACGGTTAGGTCTGCCTCCAGCCCGTGGATGATCACGCGGGCTCCTTCACTGACACAACGTTTCGCAATGGCCTTGCCGATGCCCGTGGCACTGCCAGTGATGAGGATGACTTTGTTTTCGAGACGCATGGTGTTGGGTGGAAAGATCGGGATGATTGAATGCTACTCGAATCCGCCTTCTTTCCGCCACGACAAAGACTGTGTGAAATCCGACATGCTCGTGGGTGCTACGACGAAAGCGCTCACGCAGTAGCTTAGAATCCACCGCTGGGC
>DMMK01000325.1 GCA_003453085.1 Verrucomicrobiales bacterium | reverse complement strand
ACCAGAACCAGATGCGTGAATACCAGGAGCGCATGCGGGATTGGAGCCGTGAAGGCAGCCAGGGAAATCGCCCGCAGCCCCCTGCCTGGAACGGCCCCGGCCGTCGGGATACGGATCGCCGCGATGGCGGAAGCTCCTCACGGGATGGCGAGCGCGGCAGCCGTGGCCGCAGCGATGGCGACCGCCGCAGCGAGGTGCATGAACACCGCGAAACCGCCAATGTGACCCGCAGCGATGACAGTGGCATCTACAGCCTGCGCCGCGAGCGCGAACGCACCGTCTTCACCGCCAAGCCGAAGGATGGGCAGGAGCAGAGCTGGAACATCAGCAATGCGGAAGAGCGCCGCAGCATCCCGGAACCCCTTCAGGAAAAACTGCGTCTGCTGGAAGAAATCCAGGGCAACGATAAAGGTCCGGACGGCCCGCGCGGCCCCGATTCCCGCAGCAGCACACCGCGCCCCGGTGCAGAGGAAGCCCGCCCCAGCGGAGATATCTGATTCCTTCAAATAAGCAGGGTCACTACTTTTTGCATGGAGTCTGGACGACAGGTCCCGGCTTCATGCAATTTTCTGTGCAAGACTGTTTGCGCCAAGCAGCTCTTTGATGCGTAACTCTCACGCATCTCAAGCTGCTCTATGGATCCATCAAGCCAGTCACACTGTTCCTTTCCCCTGCCGGACACCATGCCGGTCATGGTGCTGGGGGACTGTTACCTCTTCCCTGGCTGCCTCCTGCCCCTCTTTATCTTTGAGGAGAGATACCGCCACATGCTGGCCCATGCGCTGAAAACGGATCGCATGTTCTGCATCGGCACCCGGGTGAAAAATGACAGCGGCGGATACGATCTCCTGCCCGTCAGCACCGCCGGTCTCATCCGTGCCTGCAAGAAACAGGAGGACGGCACCTCCCACGTCATGCTTCAGGGCGTGCGCCGCATCCGGCTCGACAGTTGGCAGCAGGAAAAGCCCTTTGTCATTGCTGACATCCGGCCTCTGGAAACCGTCATCGAAACCGAGTCTGCGTATATCAATGAGCTGAAGGATCGCTCCCTGGACCTCCTGCCCGATGCCGCATCCTGTGCTGGCGACTCCATGCGCAACCTGCGCGCCGCCTTGCTGAAGATCGAGTGCCCAGAACTCGTCTGCGACATCCTCTCCTACCACTTCGTCCGCCGCAGCCCCGCCCAGCGCAGCCTGCTCATGGAGCCCTGCCTGGAAAAACGCTACGACATCCTGCTCTCCGAGCTGGAGCGCGTGCAGGAAGATGCCTGATTTGAGACCCGCTGCGCGGGCAAGTCATCAGGCGCGTGCCGTCACCGGTGTGCGGCGGCCATCGTCACGGAAGAAGGATTCCATGCGCTGACGCAGGTCGGCATAGAAGGTCGCGGCCATCTCTTCCAGCATCTCGGCCTTGCCCGCCACACCGCCAGCGGCCATGCGTTCGCGCTCCAGGCGCACCTTTTCCTGAAACGCCTGCTCCAGGTCCATGAGGTGCTCCAGGAAAGCCTTCGCGGCCCGGCTGCGGTCCACACCTTCAATGAGCGCACGTTCCAGCGGGCGGTTTTGGGTGATGTGCAAAAACGGGCTCTCCACCAGTTGTTTCATGTAGCGGTCAAAGCTCTTCAGGAAGGCCATGCGCTCGCGGTCATACTTCACCTCGTCGCAGTCCACCAGGGAGTCGTAAGGACCCGGCTTGGAGAAAAACTTCACCACCAGGGGAATCGTATCCACCAGCATGAACAGCGCGGAAAGGACCATGTAGGCGATATAGGCAAAGCGTCCGCCTTCGGCATCGTTCTCAAACAAGTGGTGCAAAGCCTTTGTTTGAGTCAGGATTCCACCGCGTGACTCTGCGCGAATAACAGCAATGCGGGCCTCTTCGTCCTTGGTCAATTGGGCGATCTCCAGATGCAGGGCGTTGAGCTGACCTAACAAAGTATCAATCTGGGCCTTCAGCGTCTCGCGGATGGAGTTCTGCTGGCCCACAAAGGCATCCGCCTGCTGCTGCTGCACCTGCTGGCGCAGGCCCGCAATGCGGTTCTCCTCGGCCTTCAGCTTCGCGGCCTCTTCGGTCGCCTTGGCATCCAGCGCCGCATTCACGCCATCTTCCGCCGCCTTGACTTCCGCCACCAGGGCCACGCGGTTTTTCGTTAGTGTGTCCAGCAGGCCGCTCAGCCGTGCGGACTCCGCCCGCCGCCAGGTGAGCTGGTCTTCCTGGATGCTTTTCGCGCGCGGTCCCAGACCCACGATGCCGCTGCGCTGGCCATTGACCTCGCGCTCGAAATCTGTCTGCCACTGATTCAGCTCGGCGGCGATCTTTTGGTAATCCGTGCTCAGCTTGGCCATTTCTGTGTCCAGGGCTTCCAGGCGCAGTTTGCCGGGGGCCACCGCCTCGGCAATTTTGGCATCACGCTCGGCCTTAGCCTTCTTCTCATCGTCCGTCAGCGGCTTCTCCACCGGCTTGCCATTTTCATCCAGGAATGCAGCGGTGAAGCTCGCGTTCCAGGCCTCGCGCTGCTTGACGATCTGCTCTTCGAGCGGCTTCACGCGTGCTTCGACGAGCGCCTTCTGATCCACGGACTGCTTGCGTGCGGCCTCGATCTCCTGCTGACGTTCCTTTTCCACCACGGAGGTGATGGTGTCCCGAAAGAGCAGCAGCGTCAGCGGATGCGAAATGGTGATGCCCATGAGCGCCGCCACTACGATGCGCAGGCTGAACTGCGACAGCTTGCGGAAGATGTTTTGATACGCGCGATAGGTGGCCAGCAGGGCGCGGTCCACCGTCAGGATGATGAAGGCCCAGACTAACGACACCGCAGCGATGACGAACCAATTGTTTGTCAACGTGGACAGCGCATAGGCGCAGGCGATGGTGGCAAAGGTGCATGGCACCAGCACCGTGGCTCCAAACGCCACATACTTTCGTCGCTCCCAGGCCGGGCAGCTATCGAGGTGGTCGGAGGAAGCTCCAGAGAGCCAGAAGAAGACACGTTCCAGACGGTCAAGAAAAGACATGGGAAAAGGGGCGGTTGCCCAGACGAGAAAGTGCGGGCAAACCATCCGAAGTCAAATGCAGCTAAAAGGCAGCCGCATCCGCCAAAGCCCCCGTAGCCGCGTCCGCCAG
>DMMK01000451.1 GCA_003453085.1 Verrucomicrobiales bacterium | reverse complement strand
GGTGGGGCTGAGATCGGCATGGGCCGAGTTATGGTCGCCTGCCATGACCACCGTGTGGGGCACATCCCTGATGTAGGAGAGGATCTCCGCCATCTGGGCTTCGCGGTCCCGAGGACGCGCCTTGATTTCCAGGTGGTTGTTCACCACCGTGAGCGTATTGCCGGGCATGCCGGGTACATCCAGATCCACACGGAAAAAGACTCGCCCGCCCACCTTCATCTCCCGCACGATTTCATTTTCAAAGACGATCTCGGTAGCGATGCGGCGCGCACCTTCGGCCAAGTCGGTGCCAGCCTTTTCTCCCGAATGCCAGTCATAGGGCTGGGCCTTGAGCTGAAAGCTCTGGGCACTTTTGATGGGGTAACGCGACAGAATGGCCAAGCCGAAGACGCCTTTGTAGCGTGCCTCATCCGGCTGATGCCGGACCTCCCCGCCGCGCCCATCCGGGATGGATTCCAGACCCAGGAGCACGGGGTCAATCTCGAGCTGCTGAGGTGCGTAGGCATAGTTCATGCCTAGCGCGAGGGCCAGATCCCGTGCGGCATCGCGATAACCGGAGCGGCTGATGCCAATGTCCATCTCCTGAAGCACGATCACATCGGCAGAAGCTAGGCGCTCGCGCTCGCGCATCAGGTTGGCGTATTTTTCGCTGCCTTTGGGGGCAACCTTTGAATCCATGAGACGTTCGAATTCGGCCTCCGACTTCAGCAGGGCGGCAACCTCCTTCATGCGAAGGGATTTTTCGACATTCCAGGTGGCCACACGCAGCGTTTCTCCCAGGGCCGGATTCACCGCCCGGGTGGGCCGCATGCCCCGATAATAGGCCTCATTGGAAACGATGGGGCGATTCAGCAGGCGCTGAACTTTGGTCTCCAGATCACCTCCCGGCTGTGGATTTTTGACCAGCTCTTTCAATTCAGCAAAGGTCAGGAACTGGGTTCCCTGAAAGCGCGGGTAACCTCCTGAAAACTGCCTAACCGGGGCAGACCGCGAAGAGGCCTCGGTGTGGTGGAGATTCTTCTTGGGCGGGCTGCCGCAGGAGATGAGCAGGCTGGCCGCAAGGGCGAAAACGGGGGGAAGACGAAGCAACATGGAACAACAGTTTAAAATTCACCGCCGAGGGCCAAATGCAAATCTGCCCGGTTGCGCAGACGCTGGGCCTGCACGCTGATGAGGGCGCTGCGGGCATCAAAGGCGCGCTGGCTGGCATCCAGCAAGGTGAGCACATCCGTCAGTCCCTTTTCATACTGACCGAGGGCGAGCGATTCCGAGCGGCCCGCCTCCGTGGCAGCCCGGCTCAGGGCAGCTGCCTGGGACTCGAGAAAACGATCTGCCGCCAAGGCTGTTTCCACTTCCTGAAAGGCGGTCAGTGCGCGGCTTTTGTAAGTGGCCAACAGTTCCTCATAACGGCCTCTTTCCAGCTTCACCCCGGCGACCAGACGCCCGCCCTGAAACAAAGTCTGCACGCCGTTGGCAGCGATGGACCAGATGGCAGAATCGGGTGCCAGGAGGTTATCCATATCCTGTGAAGTGCGCCCGGCCTCGCCTGTGAGGCGGATGCTGGGCAGGAAGGCTTTTTTGGCCGCGCTTTCCCGGCGCAGAGAAGCCTCCAACTGACGTTCGGCGGCACGCAGATCCGGACGGCGCAGCAGGAGCTCAGAAGGCAATCCGGCCGGAATCCGGCGCTGGACCGATGGCAGGCTGCCGAGGCCGGGTTCCTTGCCAGCCGGGTAGTCGCCCAGCAGTACCTCCAGGGCACGCTGAGTCTGGTCCGCAGTCGCTCGCCGCTGCTGGAGGGTGGACTCAGTACGGGCCAGGTCCGCGCGGGCCAGGCTGACATCCAACGCGGCGCGATCGGGATCCAGCCCGCGGTCGAGCTGCTTTTCCAAGATGCCTAGCTGCACACGCCGTGTACGCACATTTTGTTCGGCCAGATTCAGCAGAGCGCGGGCCTCGGCCAGGGTGGTGGCCGTGCGCACGGTATTCGCCGCGAGGGAAAGGCGCGCAGCATGGAAGTCTTCCTCCGCCGCTAAACGACCCGCTTTGGCAGCGCCGCGCTCATCGGCAATACGGCCCCAGAAATCGATCTCCCAGGACATGTTAAAGGGCAGGCGGAAGCGATTGTTGATAGGCGTGAGTCCGGGGAAGCGCTGGTCGCCAGGGCTCTGGGAACGGCTGGCATTGTAACCGGCGGTGAGGGTGGGAAACATGGCGGCGCCTGCCTGGACGGTCTGAGCATGGGCCTGCTGTACTCGGGCCCCGGCGGCCTTGAGGTCGGGATTGGCCGTGATGGCCTGCTCCACCAAACGACGGAGCTGCGGACTGTCAAAATCGGCCAACCAGCCGGTGGAGGCTTTTTCAGGCAGGGAGGGCAGCGCAGCCCAGTTTTCTGGAGCCAGTGCATGCATGGCATCCACGTCCTTTTTCAGGCGACCGCTGCCCAAAGGCGGCAGCAAGCCGCAAGAAACGAGAACCGGCACACACAGGGCCAAAGCTCCCCATCGAAGGGAGGCCAGGGACCGGGAGGGAAGAAAACGCATCCGCCTGATTTACCTGCTTTGGCCACAGGCTTCAACCTGAACACAAAAGGAAGCTTTCCCCTACCGCCTTGCTTTTGCCGCCATTTCCAAAATATCCGCCTCGACAAAGCCAGGGACACCGCATTTTATGCAAGGCGACCATGCCACTCTCCCTAGACGACATCCTTCAATCCGCGGATGACCACCAAGCCAGCGACGTCTTTTTGATGGAGGGAGAAATCCCCCGCATGAAGATCAACGAGCAAATCATGCTCTTTGGCGACGAACCCATGCAGCTCACCCAGATGGTGGGCCTGTGGCAGGCCTGCGGGGTGAGCCCCGAAGGAGAAATGGACCGGGACTCCGGTCTGGTCTCCACCAACCGCACCCGTTACCGGGTGAACATGCACAAGGCGCTGGGCCGCCTGGGCGTGGTGATGCGCCGCATCCGCACGGATCTGCCTGTGCTGGGCAACCTGGGGGTGCCGGATTGGCTGCTGACCAAATGGGCCATGAAAACCCGTGGCCTCATTCTCATCACGGGGCCTACCGGCATGGGGAAAAGCACCACCATGGCGGGCCTGCTAGGCTGGATGAATGATACCCTGGCCCGCCACATTGTGACCATTGAGGATCCAGTGGAATTCATTTACCCGAACAAAGGCTGTATGTTCACCCAGCGTGAAGTGGGGCGTGATACCGCCAGCTATGCACGCGGGGTGCGCGGAGCCATGCGTCAGGCTCCGGACGTCATCATGGTGGGAGAAATTCGTGACCTGGAAACCGCCCTCACCACCCTCCAAGCCAGTGAAACCGGGCACCTCGTCCTGGCCTCCGTCCACAGCGACAGCGTGGTGGATGCGGTGGACCGCATGGCGCACCTTTTCCCACCGGAGCAGGCGGGGCTGGGCCTGCATCTGCTGTCGCAGCAACTGATCGGTGCCGTTTGTCAAAAACTGATCCCACGCACCGATGACGGCCTGCATCTGCTGGTGGAACATTTGGAAAACGGCGGTGCGGTGAAGCAATGGATCGCCAAAAAAGAGACGGACCAGGTGCGCAACTACATGCAGCGCGGCAATGACCCGAACTGCATCACCTTCCTGACCAACATCGTCCGCGCCTCTGAGGGCGGCATCATCACTGAGGCTGAAGCCATCACTGCCAGTGGCAACGAGACGGAATTCAAACGCGCAGCACGCGGCATCAGCTAAGCCTCCATTTCCCCAAAAACACTCCCCTTCCCCAGCCCCCCCTTTCCAATGCGCCAGTACGACCTCATCGAATACCTTTCCATGGCCATGCAGGCCGGAGCCTCCGATCTGCACCTCTCGCCTGGGGCACCGCCCATGATGCGCCTCCACGGTCGCATGACGCCAGTGACCGATGAGCTTTTTGACGCTCTTGATGTGCGCGAACTCGTCCTCGGCGGTCTGAAAGACAACCAACGTGCCAAGCTGGAAGAAGAGTGGGAGCTGGACTTTGCCATCGAGGTGGAAAACCTGGGGCGTTTCCGTGGCAACGCCTGTTTTGCCATGGGGCGCATCGAAGGAAACTTCCGCTACATCCCGGACAGCATCCCCGAACTCTCACAGTTAGGCCACGGCCCGAATGTACAGGGCATGTGCCAGTTTAAAGATGGGCTCATCCTCATCACCGGGGTCAGCAACAGCGGTAAAACGACCACGCTTTGCAGCATGACGCAGACCATCGCCCGCGAGCGGTCCTGCAACATCGTCACCATCGAAGACCCCATCGAATTTGTCTTCCAGCACGGCTCCAGCCTGATCCGCCAGCGCCAGGTCGGGTTTGACACCCATGAATTTGCCAGGGCGATGAAAAGTGCCCTCCGGCAGGACGTGAACGTCATCACCGTCAGCGAGTTGCGGGACCTGGAAACCATGCGCACCGCGCTCACGGCCGCAGAGACGGGGCACCTCGTCATTAGCACGCTGCACACCATGGATGTGCCCAGCACCATCACGCGTATTCTCGACAGTTATCCCAAGGAGCAGCAGGACTACGTGGCAGCCCAGCTCAGCCACTGCCTGCGCGGGATCATTAGCCAGCATCTGATCCGCCGTCCCGATGGCGAAGGCCGCGTAATGGCCACCGAGGTCATGATGATGAACAACGCCATCTCAAGCTGCATCCGTGACCAACGCCTGCAACAGCTTCCGAGTTTGATCCAGATCGGCGGGCGGGAAGGCATGCACACCATTGATGACAGCCTCATGCACCTGCTGTCCTATGATTTCATCACGATTGACGACTGCCGTGCGCACTGCCGCGACTTCACCTTCATCCAGGCGGGCTATGAGAAGCTGAAACGCGACCGTGAACTGGCAGCGAAGAGAAAGTAAGCCAGAAGACATGGCGGCCCTGTGAAGAGAATCTCTCTCCCTTCACAGGGCCGCCATGTCT
>DMMK01000157.1 GCA_003453085.1 Verrucomicrobiales bacterium | reverse complement strand
CCATCAGCCTGCAGGCGGTTCTCTTTACAGCCCGGTGGTCACCCTCAGCCCGGGCAGTGAGAGCTCCGACAGTGGGTACACGGACAGCACGCTGGACTTTGGTCTCTGCAATGTGCTGCCGACAGCTTACGTCTCGGCCACGCAGGATGACAGCATTCAGGTTTATGATCCGAATGCGCGGCGGTTCCAGGGCAACTTCCACCACCCCTTTGGCAGCAGCCATAACCAGGGCGATGGCAATCCCTTTGACGTGCCTTACAGCATCGAAATGGGGCCGGATGGCAACTGGTATGTCGCTCACTTTGGCGCCAGCAATTTGCGCAAGATCAGCCCGGCCGGTGTGGACCTCGGCGCAGTGCTGGTGAATACGACGGCCAATGTCAGCTTCATCGAAGCCTTTGCCATCGGGCCAGACGGTAACTTCTATGTGGTGGACCTGAACGGCCACCGCATTGTCAAGTTCCAGGGCCCTCTCGCCGCCAGTCCGGGGATGCCTATGGGCACGGCTCCCCACACCTTCATCAGCCAGGCTGGCATCCAGGATGTAAACTTCGGGCCGGATGGGAACCTATATGCCGTCATTCTGGATGGGGCGGTGCGGGAAGTACGTCGCTACAGCAGCACCACCGGCAGCCTGCTGAATGTGATCGTGACGGATACCCAGCTAGTGAACATGGTGCCTGGAGGCGAGCCGGTTTCCATCATCTCGGGCATCGATATTCACGGCAGCACCCTTTACGGTGCGAACCGTCTGGACGATGAAATCTTCAAGGTGGACCTCACCCAGCCTAGCACCCCTGGCGAGCCGCAACTGGTGGCCACCATGACCGCTGCAGGCGTGGGATCTGTGGAGGCCCGCGACATCGAGATGAACCCCGGCACGGGCAAGCTGTATGTGGCAGGCTACAATTGGGCCAAGCCTGTGCTCGGAGGCACCTTTGCCACCGGGGCTGTGGTGGAGATTGATCCTGCCGGCGCGCCTAACGGCACTGTCCACATTTTCGAAGCGCCCATCCCGTCGCCACCCGGGCCTAACAATGAGATTTGGTCGGGTCCGCGTGACCTCGCCTTTGGCCGTCCTTTTGTGCAGCTGCCAGATTCCGTGTCCGTGGGCAGCCTGGTGTGGAATGACCTCAATGCCAACGGCCGCCGCGATGCCGGTGAGCGTGGCATCCCGGGCGTGCGCGTGGAGCTTTGGCGAGACCTGGATGGCGAGATAGCCAATGGTGCGGAGTTCCGCATGGGCTGGACCTTCACCGATGAGCGTGGCGTCTATTACTTCTCCGGCCAGACACCGGGGCAATATCAGCTGAAGATTCCGGCGCTGAACTTCGGGCAGGGACTGCCACTGGCAGGCTCCGGCTTCAGCAGCCCGGTTACCTCGATCAACGATGACCAGACGGACAACGACGACAACGGCCAGCAGCCGGGTGGCAACTTCACCGAAGTGCTCAGCCCCATCATCACGCTGACCCCTGGCACCGAGCCGCTGGGCAATGCACAGACGGGCGCGGAGATCGGCTCTGGCGGTGAGGTGGATGACTACACCGTGGATGCCAATGGTGACATGACGGTGGACTTTGGTTTTGTGGAGCCGGGGGTGATGGGCATCGGCAACCTGGTCTTTAACGACCTCAATGGCAGCCGCCGCTTTGACCTGGGCGAGGGTATGGATAATGCCGTAGTCCAGCTTTACTACTGGGGCCAGACTCCCGGCGTTGACCAGCCACTGGCCACCACGCTGACGGCGAACGGGGGCAAGTATCTCTTCACCGGCCTGTGGCAGGCCCAGTATTTTGTTCATCTCCCGGCGCAGCAGTTCCAGTCCACTGGCGTGCTGCGTGGCCTGTTCAGCCTGGAAGGCGTGCAGGCCGGGGACGATGACCAGGGGGAAGACTCGGTGGACAATCTTCAGCCTGCGGTGGATGGCATCAGCTCGGGCCGTATCATTTTGACCCGCGACAGTGCGCCGACCAATGCCAACTCGGAAACCGGTTTTGATGCTACGGACGATGATGCAGACGATGCCAATACGGACCTGACTGTGGACATTGGCCTCTTCCGCCCCGTGGCGCTGGGGAACTTGGTTTTTGCCGATGGCAATTCCAATGGCCGCTATGATCCGGGCGAGGGGCTCAATGGCATTACCTTGCAGCTTTACAACTCGGGCCAGATTCCTGGGACCGATGCACCGCTGGCCACTCGGGTGTCCGCCAATGGGGGGCGTTACCTCTTTGATTTCATCCGTCCGGGCAATTACATCGTCCACGTGCCAGCCGCGATGTTTGCACAGACCGGACCGCTGTATCAACAGGTGAGTATCAATGAAGGACTCGCAGGGGATGACAACGTCGGCGAAGACGGGGTGAATGAAGGAACCCCCGCTGTCAATGGCGTGAGCACCGCCGAGGTCCGTCTCTTCCCCGGTTCAGCTCCGACGGACTCCAGCGGTGAAACGGGCCTGGATGGTACCAGTGACAATGACAATGACTCGGCGGTGGATCTGACGGTGGACTTTGGTTTCCAGACGCCAGTGGGCGTGGGCAACTTGGTCTTCCTCGACAATAATGCCAACGGAGTGGCTGATGCTGGCGAAGGAGTGGACGGCGTGCGGGTGGAGATCTATCGCTCCACGCAGACTCCTGGGACGACGACTCCGCTGGCGCAAACGATCACGGAAGAAGGCGGCCGCTACTTCTTTGATTTCCTCAGTTCCGGCACCTACATCGTCCACATTCCGGCCTCGGAGTTCGCAGCAGGCCGCCCCCTCTACAACACCCTTTCGGTACAGGGCAGCCAGACGGGCAACGCCGATGACAGCAGCGGTGAAGATGGTGTGGATGAGGCCACCCCGGCACTCAATGGCGTGAGCACCCGCCTGCTCTCCCTGGCGGTGGATGCCTGCCCGACCAATGGCACGACTGAAACCGGCCTGTATGCGCAGGACGATGACTTTGATGACAACAACTTTGATCTGACGGTGGACTTTGG
>DMMK01000115.1 GCA_003453085.1 Verrucomicrobiales bacterium | reverse complement strand
GAAAAACTCCGTCAGCGCCTGTACCTGACATTCCGGGGAGATTTCCGCCACGCGCCTGGCCAGCACCGCCACCTTCGGATGCCCCACGGTGTGGGCCAGGGCAGGCAATTGGCGGTTGGTGTTGGTAATGCAGACGTCGTCCATGTCCATCAAGGTCAGGGAGCCCACACCGCTGCGGGCCAGCGCCTCCACCACCCAGGAGCCGACCCCGCCCACGCCGATCACCGCCACACGCGCCCCATGCAGGCGCGGCAAGGCCTGCACGCCGTACAGACGGCCAATGCCGCCGAAACGCTGGAGATAACTTTCTGTCATGCCTCCTTCCATAGCCGTAAAAGAAGACAGGCAAGGCAAAAAACACCTGCCTGAATTCTTTGCGTTCTTTGGGCCTCTTTGCAGCTATACCTCCCTCACATGTCTGACTTCACGCTCACTTTCCTCGGCACCGGCACCTCCGTCGGCATTCCGATGATCGGCTGCGACTGCGAGACCTGCCACAGCACGGACCCTCGGGACAACCGCCTGCGCTCCAGCATCTGGCTGCGCACACCGGAGATGAGCTGGATCGTGGACACCCCGCCAGACCTGCGTACCCAGTGCCTGCGCGCCAACATTCGTCATCTGGATGCGGCCATCTTCACCCACCCGCACATGGATCACCTCACGGGGTTTGATGAACTGCGTCGCTTCACCATCCCGGCGGATCAGTTCATGCCCATCTATGCCATGCCTTCCTGCCTCGCGGTGCTAGAGCGCATGTTTGAGTATGCCTTCAATGGGGAGAATCGGTATCGAGGTTACCTGAAGCCTTTCCCGAAACCCATCCACGGCCCCTTTCACCTCGGCGACACACTGGTGACTCCCCTGCCCGTGCTGCATGGCAAGGTGGAGACCGTGGGCTACCTTTTCACCCGGCAGGAGCGCAAACTCTGCGCCTACATTCCCGATGCCAAGATCATCCAGCCCGAGGCCCTCGAAGCCATGGAGGGAGTGGATACCCTCATCGTGGATGCCCTGCGCTACACCGAGCACCCCACCCACATGAGCGTGGCGGAGGCCCTGGCCGTGCATGCGCAGATCCACCCCCGGCGCACCTTCCTCACCCACCTGCAATGCGAGGTCATGCACTCACGGGCCGAGCCGCTGCTGCCCGAAGGGGTGAAACTTGCCTACGATGGGCTGGAATTGAACTGGGACTTGTGATCATGGCCTTTTCCAGACAATCATCCCTTTGGTTAGGCTCCGTTAGGCGAACAGGAATGCTTAGCCTGACGCTGCTAGCTCTCTTCCTCAGTCCTCTGCTTGCCCAGGATCCCGCCCCGGCCCTGGATCTCAGTGGTGAAACCGTCGTGGTTTACAATCCGGACTTCGCCCAGTCTCGGGAGCTGGCCGAATACTACGCCCAGAAACGCGGTATCGCAGCGGACCACGTCATCGGCCTGGAATGTCCGATGACGGACTCCATGACGCGGCAGCAGTATAACGAACTTTTGCGCAAGCCTTTGTTCGAAGCCTTCGTGCGCCGGGGCTGGTGGCGGCTGGGCCAGCAGGAGCTGAAAGACCCGGCCACAGGCAAATCCATGCCTGCGATGACCGTGGCCGAGTCTGCCGTGCGGGTGGTGGTGCTGATGCGCGGTGTCCCTTTCCAAATTCAGCGGGATGCGCAGAACCCCAAGAACACCCAGGAAGATGAAGCCAGTGTGGACAGCGAACTGGCCCTGCTGGGTCTGCCGCGCCAACCCATCGCGGGTGCTCTTCGCAACCCTTACTTCAAGCAGGATATGCGCTTCCAAATGTTCCAAGGCACACCGGGACTGCTGCTCGTGGGTCGGCTGGATGGACCTGATGCGGACACGGTGAAGCGGATGATTGATGATGCGCTGACCGCCGAACAGCAGGGGCTGCGGGGCCGGGCGGTCATTGATCTGGCGCAAAAAACCGGAGCCTATCAGGAAGGTGAAGACTGGCTAAACCGCAGCGCCATCCTCTTTCGCCAAAAGGGCATCCCCGTCTATGTGGACAAGGCGGAGGCCGTGCTGCCCGACCACTGGCCTTTGCCGGACACCGCTTTTTATTTTGGCTGGTACACCACGAATGCCAGCGGGGCCATCGCCAGTCCCTCGTTCAAATTTCAGACCGGGGCCATCGCCTGCCATCTGCATTCCTTCAGTGGGGCTGCGCTGCGTGCGCCAGATCGGCACTGGGTAGGTCCTCTGCTGCGACAAGGCGCCGCAGCAGCCCTGGGAAATGTGTTTGAGCCCTACCTCAGCCTTACCGTCCACTTTGATGTTCTCAACCAACGCCTGCTGGAAGGCTACTCGCTGGCGGAGGCTGCTTGGAATGCCACCCCGGTGCTCTCCTGGATGAACGTCGTCTGCGGCGATCCCCTCTACCGTCCCTATGCACGGGGCGCGGGCTCCAGCATGGGCGATGGACGCGACCGCGACTACGCCCTGTACCAGGGCACCTCCGCCCGGCATCCGGCGGAGGCCGGCCGCGAACTGACACAGGCCCTCCCCCCC
>DMMK01000759.1 GCA_003453085.1 Verrucomicrobiales bacterium | reverse complement strand
CGGCAGCGACATCTGTGTGCTGACGAGTGACAACCCGCGCAATGACGATCCGCAGGTCATCATCGCCGATGCCGTCAAGGGCTTTGCCCGGCCCAAGAACCACCTGACCGTTGTGGACCGTCGTGAGGCCATCCAGATCGCGCTCGAAAACGCACGCGGTGGGGACATCGTCCTGATCGCTGGCAAAGGTCACGAAGACTATCAGGAAATCCAGGGCAAGAAGCATCCTTTCGATGACCGCCGCGTCGTCCGTCAGCTCATGGTCCAGATCGCTGGCAACCGCGATGTGGAACGTGCCGAACGTCAGTTGCTGCGTGAGCAGGAAAAGATGAACCGCCGTCCCTACGACCGCTGAGATGAAGCCCATTGCCATTCAGATGCTGGCAGACTTCGCTGATGGAGTGATCCGTCAGGGGGAGGGCTCGCGACTGGTGACAAAAGTGACCACCGACTCCCGCAAAGTGGGGGAAGGGGAGGTCTTTGTGGCTTTGGTGGGAGACCGCTTTGATGCGCACGACTTCATTCCCCAAGTCATGGCCTCGGGAGCTGCCGCCGTGGTGGTCAGCCGCTTCGATAGCACCTGGCCCGCCACCGGCTGTGCGGTGATCGAAGTGAAGGACACCCTTCAGGGCTTGCAAGACATGGCCCGTGGTTATCGGGCCTGGCATCAGCCGATGATCATCGGGCTGACTGGAAGCAATGGGAAGACTTCTACCAAGGATTTAACCGCCCTCATCATGGGACTGCGGGTGCAGACCCGCGCGACCTTTGGCAATCTGAATAACCACATCGGCGTGCCGCTGACCCTGCTGAGCCTGGAAGATGGCGATGAATGCGGCGTGGTGGAGATGGGCATGAACCATCCCGGCGAGCTGAAGGTGCTAGCTGACATCGCCCTGCCCGATGCCGCCATTGTGACCAATGTGGGCCTGGCGCACATCGAGTACATGGGCAGCCGGGATGCCATCGGCTGGGAAAAGGCCACCGTGCCCGCCAATGTCCATGCTGAGGGCGTCGTGGTCCTGAATGCCAACGATCCCTACACGCCGCTGATTTCACGCCACTGCCAGGCCACCGTCTACACGGCAGGCACCGGGGCAGGGGATGTGCGGGCTTTGGACCTGCGCCCCAGCGGTGAAGGCACCCGTTTCAAACTGGACTTCGCAGGCGAAGTGGTGGAGACCTTTCTGCCCATCCTGGGAGATCACATGGTCGGCAATGCCGCCCTGGCCGCCTGCATGGGCTGGGCCCATGGCATCGCCCCGGCAGACATCGCCGCCTCCTTCAGCAGTGCCAAACTCACCGGTGGCCGCATGGAGACCAAGCTCGTGCAGGGCATCCTGTTCATTGATGACTCCTACAATGCCAATCCGGACTCCATGAAGGCCGGGCTTGGCACCCTGGCTGCACTGACTTCCGCAGGCCAAAAGATCGCCGTGCTCGGTCGCATGGGCGAACTGGGGCCCCATGCCGTGGCTGAGCATCAGGGCGTGGGGCAGTTTGCCGCCAGCCTGGGGCTTACGGCTCTGCTCACCGTCGGCGATGAAGCTGCTCAGATTTCTTCGGCAGCCAAGTCAGCAGGCTTAGCCGAAACACTCAATTTCCCCACCCACGAAGCCTGCGCCGCGCATTTGAAGAAAATGTTGCAGCCAGGAGACGCAGTCCTCTTGAAAGGCAGCCGCTCGGCGGGCATGGAGAAAATTCTCTCTCATTTTCAGACGGCATGATTTACTGGCTCTACGAACTCCGCAACTGGCTCGAAGCCGCTGACTGGATCAGCGACGATTCGGCCCTGTACAAGCTGCTCAACATCTTTCGTTATCACACCTTCCGGGCAGGCGGTGCTTTCATCACGGCCTTTGTGCTGTCCCTGCTCTTCGGGGAGCGGCTGATCCGGAAACTCATTTCCTTGAAGATCGGCCAGCCCATCCGCACCGCCGATGAGGTGCATAAGCTTTATGAACTGCACGGCAAAAAGGCCGGCACGCCCACCATGGGTGGCATTCTCATCCTGGCCTGCATCGTGATTTCCACCCTGCTCTGGGCCAAGTGGGACAATGTCATGGTCTGGATCATTCTTTTCACCACCATTGGTCTGGGTGCGTTGGGCTTTTATGATGACTATCTGAAGATCAGCAAAAAGAACTCCAAAGGAGTCACCGCCAGGACCAAGCTGGTCTGGCAGGGTGGCGTGGCCGTCATTGCCGGGGTCCTGATGGCCTATGCGGTGCCTGCGGATGAGGGAATCACCCTCCGGGCGCTGTATGTGCCTTTCTTTAAAGACGCCGTCATTACGGACATGGGCATTTTTTCGGTCGCCCTGTTCACCTTGATCATTGTGGGGGCATCGAATGCCGTGAACCTGACGGACGGGCTTGATGGCCTCGCCACCGGCTGCTCCCTGACCACCGCGCTGGCCTATGCAGGCTTTGGGTATGTTTGTGGAAATGCTAACTATTCCAGCTATCTGGGCGTCGCTCACCATACTTTGGCCAATGAGCTGCCTATCGTGGCCATGGCCTTGGCCGGGGCCTGTGTCGGTTTCCTGTGGTTCAATGCCCACCCGGCCCGCATGTTCATGGGGGATACGGGATCTCTCGCCCTCGGAGGCTGCATCGCCACCCTGGCCATCGGCTGTAAGCAGGAGATCGTCCTGGCGCTGGTGGGCGGCGTGTTCGTCATGGAGGCCATGAGCGTCATCATCCAGGTGATCAGCTTCAAGACCCGCGGCAAGCGCGTCTTCCGCATGTCTCCCATTCACCACCACTTTGAATTGGGCGGCTGGCATGAGAACCAAGTGATCGTGAGATTCTGGGCCTTGTCGTTATTTTTTGCACTTCTTGGTTTAGCGACCTTGAAACTTCGCTAATTCTAAAATATTAATGGATGCTAATAATCGAAGCCGAATTATGGGTCTTCGTTTAGAGTTTCAAAAATCACCATCGTTTCCATGTCAGATTTCACCGGAAAACAATTTGCCATCCTGGGCGCAGGACGCAGCGGCCTTGGGGCTGCGCGTCTCGCACGCCTGCATGGGGCGGAAGTGACGGTGGTGGATGAAGGCGCGCCTGAAAAGATCAAGGCTGCCCTAGACAAGCAGCATGCTGAAGGCTTTCGCACCCTCAGTGGTCAGGCCGCACGTGACCTGGTGGTGAAGGCGGGGGACTTTGATCTCGTCATCACCAGCCCTGGGCTGGATGCAGGCTGGCCTTTGCCAAAGAAATTCACCGATGCGGGCATTCCCCTCACCGGGGAAATGGAGTTCGCTTTCAATCTCACGGAACTGCCGCTGGTGGGCATCACGGGGACCAATGGCAAGAGCACCTGCACGGAACTCATCGCGCATCTGTTCAATGCCTGCGGGAAAAAATCCGTCCCTTGCGGAAATCATGGCATGTCCTTGAGTGAAGTTGTCGCTAGCGGCGTTTCTTACGATGTGCTGTCACTGGAGATCAGCAGTTTCCAACTGGAGACGATCCAGAACTATCGGGCCAAAGCGAGCCTGTGGCTTAACTTCGCTGCGGATCACCTCGACCGTTACCCGGACATGGAGTCCTACTACGCGGCCAAGGCACGCATTTTTGAAAACGTCACCGCCAGCGATGTCGCCATCGTACGCGCCGGGGAAACTGTAGATACGGGCGCTGCCCAGCGTCTGACCTTTTCTGCCTACGGAGCCGAGGCCGACTGGACCTACGAGGCCGGTCGCATCCATGCCGGGCCTGAAGACGTGACCTTTGAGGTGAACTCCACCCTGCGTGGACGTCACAACATGGAAAACGTGATGGCTGCCATGATGGCCTGCCAGGTGCATGGCCTGAGCCTAGCCGAAATGCAGGACGCGCTCGCTGGGTACGAAGCCCCCGCCCACCGCTGCGAACTCGTTGGCGAACTGCATGGTCGTGAATACATCAATGATTCTAAAGCCACCAACCTGCACGCCCTGGAGGCCTGCATCGGTGCGATGGAAAGCCCCATCGTTTTGATCGTGGGAGGCAAGGACAAGCAGCTCGATTACACTCCCCTCCGCGACTCCCTGAAAGGGCAGGTCCGCGCCATGGTGTGCATCGGCGAAATCGCCCGCTCCCTCAAGGCCACCTTTGAGGACCTTGTGCCCTGCCAGACCGCCGCAGACATGGCCGAGGCCGTGCAATTGGCTACCGATCTTTCCAGGGCAGGGGACAGCATCATCCTCAGTCCTGGAACCTCCTCCTTTGACATGTACACCGGTTACGCCCAGCGCGGCGAAGCCTTTCGTACGGCCGTGCAATCCCTTAGCTGAATCATCACCTCAACATCCCGAACACCATGAGCAAAAAGAAGAAAGACAAGCTCCTGCTCAACCTCCTGGAAGGTGAGAGATACAAACACCGTGTGGCCATGGTCACCGATGAAGGTGCCTTTAACCAACATGAGCCGAACTCCAACATGGCGCGCATGTTCGTGGTCATGCTGCTGATCCATGTCGTCGTCATCGGCGGCATCATCATCTATGATTTCATGAACGGTGAGGAAGCTCCGGCAACGACCCTGGCGCAAAGTTACAACCAGCCCGCCGCCGCCAATGTCCTTCCAGAAACCCGGCTGGATGTGGACATCGCTCCTGACAGGTCCCTCGAAGAATACTCCACTTACGAGTGGAAGTCCGGCGACTCCATCCCCAGCGTGGCCAAAAACCTGGAAGTGTCTGAAGAGGTGCTGATCAAGCTGAACAAGCTGGACCAGGGCCGCCAGATCAAGATCAACGATGTCATCCTGTATCCGAAGCGCCCGATCGTGAAAGCCGTCGGCATCAGCGTGGCCGGTGCCAACGGCGAAATCCCACAGCCGGCGGTCCCTGCGGCCTCCATTGCTGCGGCGGAAGTGCCGATTAATCTGACCCTGCCGGGCGAAAGCGGATTCAGCTTCAGCCCTACCATCGAAAACGAACTAACACCTGCCCCCACCGTGGCGCCCAGCGCGACCCCAGGCATGCAGGTGCAGGACAGCCCGCCGCCTGCCGTGACGAAGGAAGCCTCTGGCATGCCTGTCATCGTGGAACTGCCTCAGACCTCGGCTCCGAAAATCGAAGAGGCTCCGCCTGCCCCTCCCGCTCCGGCTCCCCGGGCCGTGGTGGAAAAAGAAGTGGAGAAGGAAGTGCCCAAGGCCATCCCTGTGCCTCGCCAGTCCGAGCCCAAGCCTGCTCCCGTGGTGGAAAAGGCCCCGGTGAAAAAGATCGTGGATGCACCGCCTCCCGCCCCCGTCAAAAAGGAGCCTGCCAAGGTTGCGGCTGGCAGCCACACCGTTCAGTCGGGTGAGACACTCTACCGCATTGCGAGCAAGCATGGCATCTCCGTGAAGGCCCTGCAGGATGCCAACAAGATCTCCCGCCCCGAAGCGCTGAAGATCGGCATGAAGCTGGTGATCCCGCGCAAGTAGGGATTGCCCAGGGCTGCGCAGCGGCAGCCATCCTTGTCATCGTCTGCACTTCGAACTTGGTTCTTCTCCCATGGCCAAACGATCCATCCTCCTTCTTCTTCTGGCCGTCGCGCTGCTGACTGGCCTGGGCATCACCATGCTGGCCAGCACCAGCTTTTTTACCAAGGAAGGCGGGGGCGAAGATTATGTCACCTTGTGGCGTCAGGGGATCTGGCTGGGCGTGGCGATGGGCGGATGCGTGGTCATGGCCATGGTGGATTACAATCTGTTGTTTCGTTGGCGTTGGTGGCTGCTAGGTGGGGCCGCCTTCAGCCTGCTGCTCTGTTACGAATGGCATCTGGCCCAGCTTCTCGGTTACAAGCCGGTGATTGCCGCCCGTGTGAACGGCGCTGCGCGCTGGATCGGCTATGGCAGCATGCGTGTGCAGCCTTCGGAATTTGCCAAGCTGGTGCTCATCGTCGCCATGGCGGGGTGGTTTGCCTCCTATGAAAATTTGGAGCGCACGCTGAAGCATGGACTTATCCTCCCGGGACTGATTCTGGGTGGCGTCGTCGGTCTCATCGGGGGCGAGGTGGATCTGGGGAATGCCTCCGTTTCCGCCGCCGTGGGTGCTGGCATCATGTTTGTGGCGGGCACTCGTTTCCGTTATCTGGCCGTCATCGGCGGCACTGCATTGGCTGCCCTGTGGATGGGGATCAAGCTGGCCCCCAACCGCTTTGAGCGTGTGATGATCATTTTTGACCTGGAGAAGCACAAGGAAACCCTCGGCCTGCAGCAGTGGATTTCCAAGCTGGCCTTTGGTTCCGGCGGCCTGGAAGGGCGCGGCCTGGGGGAAGGTCGCATGAAGCTTTCCTATCTGCCCGAGGCGCACACGGACTTCATCTTTCCCATGGTGGGCGAGGAGCTAGGCTTCTGGGGCGTGGGCGGGGCTGTGCTGGCCTTCATCCTTCTCACCTTTGCGGGCATGTGCATCGCTTCGTACGCGCCGAACCGCTTTGGCAAGCTGCTGGGTTTCGGGCTTACTTTTCTGCTCGCCTTAGAAGCGCTCTTGAACATGGGCGTAACCACTGCTTTGCTGCCCAATAAGGGACTGCCGCTCCCCTTCGTCTCGTATGGAGGGTCGAGCCTCCTGGCTGCCATGATGGCCGTCGGGGTCCTCATCAACATCCACCGCCAGGGCGTCCATCTGACCTGGGATCAGCTTCCTGTGATCCGCAGAAAACGCCGCTGGACACCCCAGCTTTGAATCTCTGTGAAATCCAAATCCAAGAAGTCCATCCACGTGCTGATCGCCTGTGGAGGCACGGGCGGCCACCTGTTTCCCGGCATTGCCGTCGGTGAAGTGCTCTCGGCTCGCGGCCATGAGGTGACTCTCCTCATCAGCGAAAAGAAGATTGATTCCATCGCCGCCTCCGGTCACAAGGACCTGCGGTTTGAAAAGATGCCGTTTTTGGCCATGCCCAAGCCCTGGTCACCGAAGATGATCGGCTTTCTCACCGGGCTGTGGAAAGGTATGAGCCAGTGCCGAAAAATCATCCGGGAAAAAGATGT
>DMMK01000545.1 GCA_003453085.1 Verrucomicrobiales bacterium | reverse complement strand
TCCTGCTCTATTTCGGGGGCGAGGGGCTGGTGAAGGGGAGCTCGGCGCTGGCGCTGCGGCTGGGGCTGACGCCGCTGGTGGTGGGGCTGACGGTGGTGGCGTTTGGCACGAGTGCGCCGGAGCTGGTGGTGAGCGTAAAGGCGGCGCTGGATGGGGAGGGCGCGATTGCGATGGGCAATGTGCTGGGATCCAATGCGCTGAACGTGGGCCTGATCCTGGGGCTGACGGCGCTGATCTGCCCGCTGAAGGTGCAGCTTCAAATTTTACGCATTGATGCACCGATCATGGTGGTCATCTCGCTGATCGGCGGGTGGATGCTGCATGATCTTTACCTCAGCCGACTCGAGGGCGGGCTGCTGGTGGCCGGGCTGGTGGCTTACGTGATCTTTACGGTGATGTATGCGAAACGGGTGAAGCAGCCGCCAGCAGTGGTGGCGGAGTATGCAGAGGCGCTGCCGCCGCCGAAGGGCAGTGTGGGGCGGGATGTGGTCTTCATGATCGGCGGCCTGGGCCTGCTGATCGTGGGCTCGCGCTTCATGGTGGACGGCGCGGTCAGCCTGGCCCGGCTGTATGGCATCAGCGAGGCCGTGATCGGCCTGACCATCGTTGCGGCAGGCACGAGCATGCCGGAGCTGGTGACCTGCGTGGTGGCGGCGCTGAAAAAGGAGCCAGACATCGCTCTGGGGAACATCATCGGCTCAAACATCTTCAACATCCTGGGCATCCTAGGCGTGGCCGGCCTAGTGAAACCCCTCCATGGAGCGGGCATCCAGATGACAGACATCTACATCGCCATCGCCTTTGCCGTCGTCCTGGTGCCGATCCTGAGAACGGGCCAGAAATTGATGCGCTGGGAAGGGGCGCTGCTGCTGATCGCCTATGTGGGGTACATGGTGTGGCTGTGGCCGAAGGATTGAGAACGAAAGACCGCACCACCCGCGCAGGTGCCGATGACGGACTCATGCAGCATGCCCACGAAACACCGCATCTTCGCCACGTCGTTTGGGGACGTCTATCCTCACTACATCGCGACGGCGGAGAAGAAAGAGCGGAACCAAAGTGAGGTAGATGCGGTGATCTGCTGGCTGACGGTGTACACACAGACGAAGCAGCAAGGGCAGTTGCCAAAGCAGACCGATTTAAAAGTTAGACTCAACTCATGAAAACGATCATCAAGAAATTCCATTTTATTGTGGCAATAGTTTTGACGTTCGCTCAGGCATCGGCTGCCGATCGGGAACCCGAGCAAGTCGTCCAAGCATACATCGCAGCGTTTAAGGACAAGAATAAAGAGGCTATGCTCTCATGCCTAAGCGAGGTTTTCCTCGTTAATTTTAAATCCTCTTACATTTCCAAATTCAATTCCTATGATAATGAAATGCGTAAATCGGCGCTGGAGATTTTTGGAGTGGCTACTCTTGATCAGCTCAAGGAACTGTCGGGCCGAGTGATGCTCTCTGCATTTCTCGATTCGCCCAGTTCTGCTACTTACTGGCAAAGTTTTGATTCGGTCGAACTAATCGTTGAAGTGGAACGAATCGAAATTTCAGTAGATCATGCAAGCGTTCGTTCCTGGCTTTATACCAAGAAAACTCTCCCGGCCAAAGTCGAGACAATCTACTCACTTGCAAAGACGGGCAACGAATGGCGGATTGATCGCTTTCAGAAGAAACTGATTGAGCCTTAGAGTCAGCGTGATGTTCAGACAATTGGTAAACTCGTCTGACAGGGTGATTAATAATGTTTCCTCTTCTATCCACCCCATGCCCACCAAACACCGTATCTTCCCCCCCTTCGCGGACGTCTATCCCCACTACGTCGCCAAGGCCGAGAAGAAGGGGCGCACGGAGGCCAAAGTGGATGCCATCATCGGCTGGCTGACGGGCTACTCCCAGCAAGCCACTGCCACATCTGGCACATGGCCAGATACGAGGCTAGGCAAAATGGAGCCCCAATTTTGAGCCCAACATCAGAATGACCCCACTTCCCCAATTTCCATATCACAGAGACCCGCTTTCTTCTGGCTCGATCCGACAGAGCGAGTCACCCTGCGAATGCTGCGGCAAATCACGTGGCCAACTCTACGATGGGGTCATTTACTCTGAAACAACGGTGAAGAATCTTTGTCCTTGGTGCATCGCTGACGGATCTGCTGCTAAAAAATTTGGGGCATCCTTTTTCGATGCCCATTTCTGCGACGATGAAGCTAACGAAGTCAAAATGCCATCGACATGTTACAAGGATGTCTTTGATCAAACCATTGGTTTCGCGACTTTCAATCCCATCGGTTGGTGGGTTCATTGCAACGAACCCGCTGAGTACATCAAACGCATCGAGCCATACGGTATAGTTTTCCAATGTCGCGTTTGTCATCGGCAACATACGCTTCAGGATCTAGACTAACGTTTCAACAGAGGCGGCAAAAATTTGACAACCTTTTTAGCCCCCCCCCATGACCCCCAAACACCGCATCTTCACCACCGCCTTAGCCGACGTTTATCCCCACTACGTTGCCAAGGCCGAGAAGAAGGGGCGCACGAAGGCCGAGGTGGATGCCATCATCGGCTGGCTGACGGGCTACACCCAGCAGGAACTGGAAACCCAGTTGGAAAAGCAGACCAACTTTGAAACCTTCTTCCAGCAAGCCCCCAAGATGAATCCTTCCCGGGCCCTGATCAAAGGCACCGTCTGCGGCGTCCGCGTGGAAGACATCCAGGAGCCCACCATGCGGGAAATCCGCAACCTGGATAAACTGGTGGATGAACTGGCCAAAGGAAAAGCCATGGACAAAATTTTGCGAGCGTGATCCTCCCCGGCATCGAGAGGAGCGTGGCCACTCTTGCCCGCCTTCTTTTTTCGCGGCTTTGCAGCCTTGATGAAGCGGGACAAGCTACAAAGGAAGGACTCCGGCGTCCGGTCAAAACCAACGCTGGTCATTTCGCCAGGATCTGTCATAATCAAGCCATGCTACAGGTCTTCGAATTGCTCAACGAAGCTTCAAAGCTTGATCGCCCGGATCGTGCCGAATTGGTTTCAGCACTCCTGGAGGATTTGGACCAAGATCCTCACTGGGTGTCGGATGAGGAGGCGCTTCAACGTCTCAATGACCTGAAATCAGGCAAGGCCAAGGGACTCTCGGAAGAGGAGTTTTGGAAGGCCTGCGGACGGTCATAAGCCGATGCAAGTGATTCGCCATCCAAAGCTGGCCGAGGACATACGCTCGGTTGCACAGCACTACGCAGAAATTTCGGAGCGAGTTCTTCAGTCGTTCTGGCTCGAGTTGGATGCAGTCTTGGAATCCGTTGGAAAGAATCCTCGCAGCCACCATTTTGATTCAAGCGGACTTCGCCGGGCCAATTTCAGAAGGTTTCCCTATCACCTGCTCTATGAGGTGGATGACCAAACCATTTACCGGGTTGTTCTCAGACACGATCGAAGAAAACCCAGCTTCGGAATCAGCCGCACAAAGCCATAGCTCAGGAACAGGCCAGGGACAAGATACTGACATTCCAACCGTAGGACGGGTGTGTCCGGCGCAGCAAATGCCAAAGCTCTTCCATGCCACCGCCGGATTACCCGTCTATCTGGAACGTTCCGTAAACCCGACACGTTCACACCTTCAGGAAAAGACGACAAGTCAGGTGAAGAGTCACAGCCAAAGTACTCCAGAGCTT
>DMMK01000292.1 GCA_003453085.1 Verrucomicrobiales bacterium | reverse complement strand
ATCTACCGCTGTGAGATCAAAGGCCCGGTGGGAGATCCAGTGCTCGGCAGCGGTTATGACCTCCGAGTCTTCAATGCCGCTCCTCAATTCACGGATGCGTTCACCTTCCCAGATGGTCTCATCGGCCGTGATTATCTCTTCCCGGTGCCCTTCAATACCGCAGACCGCGCTAGGTCTCCGGATAAGATCACTGCTGCAGGCCTGCCTCCTGGCCTGAAGATCGATCCGATCACCGGCAAGATCACCGGCAAGCCTACCGCCACCAAGGTGGGCGGCTATAAGGTGACGATCACTCTGGCCAACAAGTTTGGCAAGGTGACCTCCGCCCCAGGAACGCTCATCGTCAATGACCTGACGCAGACCATCCCTGGAGCCTGGGTCGGTATTGTGGACCGCAATCCAAATCTTGGCGGTAACCTCGGCGGTCGTGTGGACCTCACCGTCACCACGAAGTCCACCTTCACTGGCAAGCTGATCCTGGGTGCCACCACCTACAGCTTCGCCGGCCCTCTGAATGTGAATGGCACGGCTCCTACTGGCACCGTCTTCATTAAGCGCACGGGCAACCCGCTGCCTGACCCGCTTCGTCTGGACTTTGAATTGGATCCTGGCAACAACACCATCACCTCTGGCACCGTTTCCGACGGTTACACCACGGTGAACTTTGATGGCTGGCGCCAGTCCTTCAGCAAAACGGTTAATGCATCCACCTACACGGGGTATTACACCATGGCGGTGGGTCTCAGCGATGACAGCCCGCTGATCGTGGATGGTGGCACGCCGAATGTGCCTCAGGGCGCAGGCTATGCGGCCTTCACGGTCGCCCTGGATGGCAAGCTGAGCATGGCTGGCAAGCTGGCTGATGGCGAAACCTTCACCAATGCCACCTTCGTCGGCCCCAATGGTGAGCTGGCCGTCTTCCAATACATCTACAAGGCGGTGAAGCCAGGCGGTTCCATCCTGGGTCAGTTCGCCATTGATGACAAACAAGATGCCGATTCCCTGAACTCGAACAACACCGTGTCAGGCTTCGCCACCTGGGTGCGCCCAGCTGGCAAGCTGACTGATCGTACCTTCCGCGCCGGCTTCGGTATCGTGGGTGCGCCGATCAACACGCCGGTGGAAGTCGTGGCCAGCGGCGGTCGCTACAATGCACCCTCGGGCACCTTGGTTCTAGACATCCCAGAGCCTCTGGTCCCAGTGTACAATACCACGGTGGACTTCTTCAATGGTGGGGACCTGGGCTATGCTTACACAGCTGCTGAAACGGATCTCGTGTCAATGGATCCAGACCGCGACTTTGCCCTCATCAAGGGTGGCAAGTTCACCATCTTCAAGGAGGACGTACCTGCCAATGTCACCAAAACGGCCGTCAGCGCCGTGGCGAAGACTGGTCTGGTCTCGGGTTCCTTCACCACACGCGACTTCAATCCGATCTTCCCGACGAAGCCTGATTTTGTGGTTCGTTCGGTGAAGTTCCAGGGCATCATCATTCGCGAGGAAGGCCAATTGATCGGCGTGGGTTATTTCCTCCTGCCTCAGCTTCCGAACCCTGCTGCTGGCACCACGGACAAAACTTCGCCGATTTACTCCGGCCGGTTTATCCTGAAAGAACTGCCCTAAGTTAGAACTTTTCGGGAAAGGCCGTCTGTGAAAGCAGACGGCCTTTTTCATGCCGCTTTCCCAGGCGGGCAGGGGAAGCGCCCTGGTTGACCGGAGTGGCCGCATTTCAGGTTGCTGGCCTCGTTTTCCCCTGAACGTGAGGCGGTGCAGGCAACCCAGGCTTGCACCGGGCATCATTCTTGCTCCCTTCGATACTGCTAAACCACAAACACACTCCTAAATGCCCGTCGCCACCCCTGCCCAATACCGTGCCATGCTCGATGCCGCCCAGAAAGGCGGTTACGCCTACCCGGCCATCAATGTCACCTCCCTGCCCACGATCAACGGTGCGCTGAAGGCCTTTGCCGAATCGAAGTCGGACGGCATCATCCAGGTTTCCACCGGCGGCGGTGAGTTTGCCTCCGGCACTGCCGTGAAAGACATGGCCCTGGGTGCCATCGTCCTGGCGGAAGCCGTGCATATCCTGGCTGAGAAATACGATGTCCTCATCGCTCTCCATACCGACCATTGCCATCCGAAGAACGTCGAGAAGTTCCTGAAGCCCCTCCTGGCCGCCACCAAGGCCCGTCGCGATGCAGGCAAAGGCAACCTCTTCAACAGTCACATGTTCGATGGCTCCGAGCTGCCTCTCGAAGAGAACATGCGCATCTCCAAGGAACTGCTCCAGCAGTGCGCGGAGCTGGACATCATCCTCGAGATCGAAGCCGGCGTGGTCGGTGGTGAGGAAGACGGTCACGACACCTCCGGTGTGGCCAATGACAAGCTCTACACCACCCCCGAAGACATGCTGGTCGTCTATGAGACGCTCAATGGCGTCGGTCGTTTTATGTTCGCTGCCACCTTTGGCAACGTTCATGGTGCCTACAAGCCAGGCGCCGTGAAGCTGAAACCCACCATCCTCAAGGATGGCCAGGCCGCCGTCACTGGCAAGTATGGTGAGAAGGCTGAGATGGACCTCGTGTTCCACGGCGGCAGCGGCACCCCGCTGGAAGAGATCCGCGAAACTCTCGGTTACGGCGTCATCAAAATGAACATTGATACCGACACCCAGTATGCCTTCACTCGCCCCATCGTGGGCCACATCATGAAGAACTATGATGGCGTGCTGAAGATTGACGGCGAAGTGGGCGACAAAAAAGCCTACGACCCGCGTGGTTACCTCAAGAAGGGCGAACAGGGCCTCTGCGAACGCATGAAGGAAGCCTGCGACGACCTCCTGAGCACGGGTAACACCATCTTCGGCAAGGTTTAGTTCTTCGTCGAATTTTCAAAAGCCGGGTGGAGATCTCTCCCACCCGGCTTTTTTGTGACTTGGCCACGCGGAGGAACGCGCACTCCTTTCCACGGTAGCTTTGCCAGATCAATGGACCGCCATCAGGTCTTCGATTTCATCCGCCTCGATGGGGATGCTGGCCATGAGGTCGGTGTTGCGGTCGCTGCCGATGAGGAGGTTGTTTTCCAGGCGGATGCCGAGGCCCTCTTCGCGGATGTAGATGCCTGGCTCCACGGTGAAGACCATGCCCGCCTGGATCGGTTTCCAGGTCTGGCCCACATCGTGTACATCAATGCCCAGGTGATGGCTGGTGCCGTGAGGGAAGTACTTCTTATAGAGAGGCCGGTCGGGGTCCTGCTTCTCCACATCGTCCCGATCCAGTAGGCCTAGGCCGATGAGCTCAGAGGTCATGACCTTGCCCACTTCCTCCTGGAAATCACGGATCACCACCCCGGGGCGGAGCATCTGCGAGGCTTCGCGAAAGACCTTCAGTACGGCGGCATACACTTGGCACTGACGAGCGGAAAAACGGCCGTTCACCGGGATGGTGCGGGTGAGGTCGGCATTGTAGTTCGCATAGTTGGCGGCCACATCCAGCAGCAGCATCTCCCCATCCTTGCATAGGCAGTGATTGGTGACGTAGTGCAGCACGCAGGCATTGGCCCCGCTGGCGATGATGGGCGTGTAGGCAAAGCCACGGGCGCGCTGGCGGATGAACTCGTGCGACAGCTCCGCCTCGATTTCAAACTCATGGACGCCCGGTTTAACAAACTTTAACAAACGGTGAAAGCCCGCCTCCGTGATGCGGATGGCCTCCTGCAGGGCTTCGATTTCAGCCGCCTGCTTCACGCTGCGCAGGTCGTGCATCAGCGGGGCCAGTCGGCGATAATCATGGAGCGGGTACTCACGCAGGCAGCGGTGGGTAAACCGTGTCTCCCGCGTCTCCGTAGGGATGCTGGCGCGAGGATGCTCGTTCGAGTTCAAATACACCTGCTGTGCCTGGCACATGACTTGGCGGAACGGCGTCTCAAACTCGTGCAGCCAATGCACCCGGGTGATGCCTGAGCGGCTGGTGGCCGCCTCCTTCGTCAGTTTTTCACCTTCCCAGAGCGCTATGTGCTCATTGGTTTCCCTAACAAAAAGCATTTCTCGCATTTTCTCATCAGGAGCATCCGGGAACAGTACTAGGATGCTTTCCTCCTGGTCAATGCCGCTGAGGTAATAGAGATCGCTGTTTTGGACAAAGCCTAGCGTGCCGTCGGCATTGGTAGGAAGCACGTCATTCGAGTGCAGGATCACCACGGAACCCGGTGGCAACTGGGAGTAAAGACGCTGGCGGTTGGATGCGAAGAGGTCTGCGGGAAGGGGTGTGTAGCGCATGAATTTCGGGGATATTCTGGCACGTCAGGGCCTCTGCGCCAAGCAAACTAGCCAGTTCTCAACGAGACAGGAAGCGGCCAGGGAGGGCTTTCTTAAGCCAGCAGGCCGTGCAGGATCTCGCCATGCACATCCGTGAGGCGGAAGTCGCGTCCCTGGAACTTGAACGTCAGCTTTTCATGATCTAGGCCCAGGAGATGCATGAGAGTAGCATGGATGTCATGTACGTGGGCTTTCTGCTCCACGCCATCAAAGCCGAGTTCATCCGTCTTGCCGTAGGTTTGACCCGGTTTGATGCCGCCGCCGGCGAACCACATGGTGAAGGCATCAATGTGGTGATTGCGCCCGGTTTTGTCGCGGTTTTCCCCCATGGGCGTGCGGCCAAATTCACCGCCC